>WGAT01000102.1 GCA_015494715.1 Campylobacterota bacterium | reverse complement strand
AGAGCCGTCCCTTGGAGGCAAAGGGCTCAAAAACCGAGACCTCTTTGGCCGCGCATTCTGTCCATCGGCATAAAAAATCGCAAAAGAGCCAAAGGAGTGGGATAGAAGCAAATGGCGAAAGGGTTGTGGAGAAAGGGATAGCCGCTCCATCCATACAAGAGGAAAGGCTTGTGGATGGATCTCGTTTTATTCATAAGAGCCGTCCCTTGGAGGCAAAGGGCTCAAAAACCGAGACCTCTTTGGCCGCGCATTCTGTCCATCGGCATAAAAAATCGCAAAAGAGCCAAAGGAGTGGGATAGAAGCAAATGGCGAAAGGGTTGTGGAGGAGGGGGTAGCCGCTCCATCCATACAAGAGGATCAAAGGGCCTTGAAAGAGATGACCTCCCCATCCAAAGAGCTATCGTTGCATCAAAGCGGTTTGGAGGATAGTGTTAAAAAAGTAGTGGATAGTAGTGCCGCTTCGCAAAATTTTCAAGATCAAAATAGTCAATCTTTTGAACAGCATCAAGATCTAGACCAAACCTCCTACCCCCATACTCCTCAAGAATTAGAAGGACAGCCTTTAGAATTTCAAAAACGGGTCTTGACGATACGGCTAGAACATACCCAAATCAATATTAACCTCAATGCCAATCAGCTCAATCTCACCTTTTTTTCACCCACCGCTTTGCATAATGATGGGCATTTGGGGGAATTTATCGATGAGGTGATGCAACAAAGCGGATTTGACAAATATAAAGTTACGCTTAAAGATAAGCAAAAGCGTATTGAAATACTCTCAAAAGAAAAGAGGACATCTTCTTCTCACTCAAGAAGCGTGATCGATGTCAAGGTCTAAACTCCTTATTTTTCTTTTGTGCGGTTGGCTTTTAGCCAAACCTATCGATGGCAATCTTTCCAAAGAGCTCAAATATATCTCTATGGTCTATCAGAATGGGGTACGAGATTTTCGTATCGGCTCGTATTACGACGCTTTGGACGAATTTGCTTATGTGGCAAAATTTCCAAATACCCCTTATTATCTCTCTTCTTTGTTTATGTTGGCCAATACCTATCTTTATATCGGGAAGCGGCTTGGTGACAAGAAGTATTTGTGGGCCGCTCAAAACTATCTGAATCTCTACTTGGCCAAAGGGGGGAAAAAGGATGCTCAGTATTACTATCTCAAAGCCAATATTTTTGAAAATTTGGGATTTTACGAACGGGCTTTGGCCAACTACACGATTGCCCTCACCAAAGCCAAAGAGAAGTCTCAAAAGCTCAAAATCGTTATGGGATTGTTGAGGTCTTCCGTATGGCTGCGCAAACTCGATATGGCTACGAGATATTTGCTTATTTTGAGTATCGAGTCTTTGAGCAAGGAGCAAAAAAAAGAGTTTGAGTTTTTACAAGGTATGTACTATTTTGCCAAGAAGGAGTATGCCAAAGCGTTACCCTATTTCAAAAAGACATACAAAAATTATGAGAGTTTTCTCATAGACAATCCGCACTACTACTATTTGGTGGCGGAGACTGCCTATCGGCTGGGGGATTTACATTTTGCCGAGCAGCTCTTTCGCAGGATTTTGAGTTACGTCAAAAATAAGGAGGTTATACAAAAGGCGCTTTTGCGTATAGGCGACATCAAATTTTTAGAGCAGCACTATAAGCCGGCTGCGGCTGCGTATATTCAGCTTATTACCAACTATCCTAAAAATCAATACGCAACCGTGGCCAAGCTTAAGCTACTTTATCTCATCCATATCGATAAAAAACTTGGCTACTATGTAAAAAAGTACATGCCCCAAGCCGATTTTTTGAAAGATACGCAAAAATTTGTCATTACGACTCTGGTCAAAAATCGTACCAACTATATCGGTCTGTTTGCTTTGGCAAATTTTGGAATGGAGGTATTTGATCTAGATTCGGATAAGCTTTTAAAGCGTTTGGCGTGGGAGCTCTCTTTGGTGAGCCCAACCACCTTAAAATATGAGCATATAGAGTATTTTAGGCGTTTGTGGGGGCCTTATATAAAAGATCGCGCCCAAGGAGCTAAAGTATGCGCTTTGTATGAGGCAAATTCCGATTTTTTCTTCAAGGTTTTTGATAAAGAGGCGTTGTTGCGTGTGGCAGAGGATCTCAAAAGATGTAAAAAGCAAAAACTCTATCTTGGCTTGTTCAAGAGATTGACCAAGCGCTATGACGAAGATAGCCTATGGTTGTACTATGCAAGAGCTTTGTATGAGACCAAACATTTCAAAAAAGCTATCCAAGTGCTTCAAAAGGTAGGGCGCAAAAATTGCGAGTACTATAAACTGCAAGCGGCTATCTGCTTTGTTGGGGAGCTTTCTTGTAAGAAAGAGATCTATGAAAAAGTCCAAACCGAGTGTGATAAAAAAGATTTGTATGCCAATATTTTTGGGATACTCGCCTCGTGGGATCTGCGCTACGCTACGAGTTTTTTGGAAAAGCAAGGAAGCGTTTTGGCTAAAGAGTATGAAAAAGATCTTGTCGTGCGTAAATTTGTCCAGCGCTTTGCTAAAAAGTTGATCCAAAAAGAGCGTTACGAGGATGTGGTCAAGCTGTTGGGCCCCATTGCCAAACAGATTGAGAGTGATTGCTTTTTAAACGGGGTATTATCTCTTTCTTATATTAGAATTGGTAAAATAAAATACGCTCAAGAGCTCTTGCAGCGCTCGGACAAGTGCGAGGATGGGTGGTATCTTTTGGCCAAACATGCCTTGGAGGATGCGAAGTTGATGCAAACGCTAAAGGGAGAGTAGATGTGGGACAAAGTCGATTCATTGACTAAAATGGCGTCGTTTTATCTAGAGCGTACCAAAGTGATCGAGGGCAATATAGCCAATGCCGATACTCCCGGATACGCTCCTAAGGAGCTGCTTTTTGAGAAAAAAGTTCAAGAGCATTTGGAACTAAAAAAAGAGGATCCCAACCATATCGATCCAGAGCCGGCTGGAGGAGGCATCAAAGAAGTAACGCTCTCAAATATTCGAGGATATGATGATAATAGGGTCGATATTGAGGAAGAGTTGGCCAAGCTGGCCGAGAGCACCATTATGTATAAAGCTTTGGGTGAAAATCTCAAAAAAGAGTTTTCCAAACTCAAACTCGTCATCAACGGGAGGTAGATATGCTTTTTAAAGGTTTAGAGGTAGCTCAAACGGGGCTTTCGGTACAAAAATATCGTATGGATATTATCTCAAGCAACTTGGCCAATGCTAACAGCGTAGACGATGCGGGTAATCCGTACCGCAGAAAAATCCCGGTTTTTGAAGAGATTGTAGATAATCAAGGCTCGCTGCCTCTTTCTAAAGTAGCGATAAAAAAGGTCATGCAAGACAACACTCCGTATAAACTCAAGTTTGATCCTACCAACCCTTTGGCCGATAAAAAAGGATATGTCAAGATGCCAAACGTCGATCCGATGCGGGAGATGGTGGATATGATTTCGGCCACGAGGACCTACGAGGCGAATTTGACGGCGTTTAATACCCATAAAGAGATGTTGCTCAAAAGCATTGACATCATCAAAGTTTAAGGAAGAGTGCAATGAAAAT
Source organism: Campylobacterota bacterium (assembly GCA_015494715.1). Taxonomy (GTDB): domain Bacteria; phylum Campylobacterota; class Campylobacteria; order Campylobacterales; family Nitratiruptoraceae; genus Nitratiruptor. Next base: position 61,907 of record WGAT01000102.1, on the reverse strand, counting down.
AGAAAGCTTTTCTCCACTTTTAAAAGAGTTGCCAAAGCAAACATCCTCCCAAAAAGCCAATACCAAATTTTCCAATCTGCTTGAGGATTTCATCCAAGACGTCAATAACGATCTGCACGCCTCTACCAAAGCGCAAGAACGGCTTATGGAAGGAAAGACGCAAAATATGGTTGAGCTGATGAGTACGATAGAAAAAGCCGATATCTCTTTGCGTTTGGCTACGGAGATACGCAATAAGGCTTTAGAAGCCTATCAAGAGATGATGCGGATGCAAATATAGGGCGGCTCATTGGATATTCAACAGCTTAAACAAAAATTTGCCAACGCTTTTCAAGATCAAAATTTTTTAAAAAATCTCTTTTTAGGGCTGGGAGTATTAGCTATTATACTGCTGCTTTCTGCTCTGTTATTTCAAAATGTCTCTAAGACTAGATATGCCGTACTCTATACTCATCTAAGCCCCGATGATGCGGGTAAGATTCTCTCGGTGCTACAAGAGGAGAAAATTCCTTATAAAATCGAAGGGGACGGCTCCATCATCGAAGTGCCCAAAGACAAGGTCTACGATGTTAGGCTTAAATTAGCGGCCAAGGGGCTCCCTTCTTCCAACGATATCGGGTTTGAGCTTTTCAACGAGCCTAAAATGGGGACGACCCATTTTCAAGAAAATATCAACTATATCCGAGCCATCGAAGGGGAGCTGGCACGAACCATTAAGCGTATCGATGCGATCAAAGACGCTAAGGTCAATATAGCTTTGCCTCAAGACTCTATCTTTGCTAGAGAAGAGGACGAGGCGAAAGCTTCGGTTATCGTCTCCTTGTGGCCGGGGAAAGATTTGACCAAAGAGCAGGTCAAAGCGATTATTTTCTTGGTCTCCCACGCCGTCCCCAAACTCAAGCCACAAAATGTAACGGTTGTGGACAATAGGGGTCGGGTGCTCTCAGATTTATTGGAAGAGGCTCAAACGGATCTAAAAAGTATTGTCGATATCAAAAAAAAGATTAAGCGAGATATCGAAAAAAGCGTACAATCGATGCTTGCGCGCGCTCTGGGCCCTCAAAAGGTGGTGGTGCGGGCAAACGTGGATGTGGAAACATCCAAGGTAGCCAAACAAGATGAGATCTACGATCCGGATCGAGTTGCCGTAGTCAGTGAGCGAAAAATTCAAGAAAAGAGTAAGGGATATGATAAAAAACCTCTAGGAGCGCCCGGTACGTCCACAAACGTTCCGGCTACCATTCGTACCACAAACAATAATATACTCTTAGATAAGAGTAAAAAAGATGTAACTACTAACTATGATGTTACAAAATCCCTTATTAAGACGGAGCAAAATGTTTTTAGAATAAAGCGCCTATCCGTGGGCGTGCTTATCGATGGCAAATATATCAAGACAAAAGATGCCAACGGCAGTGTACAAATGAAGTTTGTGCCAAGGAGTCAAGCCGAGATCAAAGCTTATGAGGAGTTGATCAAAAGCGCAGTCGGTTTTGATCCAAAAAGAGGGGATAAGGTTACGGTCATTAGCGTACCCTTTGAGACTACGCAACAAAATCTCTCCCTTGCACCGAGTCAAGGGCAAGACAAACAAAGGGTTGTATTGTTTGGCGCTATTGGAGGACTTCTATTGGCGTTGCTGGGGCTGGTAGGTTATTTGTACCTACGCAACAAAAAGCTCAAACAGCAGCAGCTCGAAGCCCAAAGACTTGCCGCTTTGCAAGCGGAGCATCCCGGATACGAAGAAGCGGTTTCCGCAACTTCGGCTTTACATGCCAAAGAGCCTGAATTCTCTTTGGAGAGCGAGCCCGTGTATCAAAGAATACTGCATATATCTCAAGAGCATCCCGAGCTTGTAGCCGAGCTTATTAGTAAATGGATTAAGGAAGAGGGCAAATGAAGCTGGAGTTAGACGATTTTTCCACACTCAGTAAAATTGGTAGAAAGGATGAAGAGCAAAAGCATCCCAATCAAGTCAAAGATAAAAAACTCCAAGAGCTAGAGCAGTTTTATCAAGAAAAAATTATTCAATTGGAAAATCATTATAACGAACTTTTGAGTAAGGTTTCAAAAGAGAGTTATGAGCAAGGCTTTGCCGACGCTTCGGCCAAGGCCCAAAAAGAGATGGCAAAAGAGATTGAGCGAGTGCGTGAGGAGTTGACGCTCCAAAAGCAACAAGAGATAGAAGAGCTCAAGAAAAATTATGTCAATTTTGAAAAAGAGTTCGATCAAAAATATACCTTGTACCTTTCTAAATTTACCGATATTGTCGTAGATAGTATAGGAGAGATACTGGAGTTTTTATTTATTGACAAGAAAAATACCCCGACGGTCAAAAGCGCTTTGGATAAACTGCTTGAAGACTTTAGCGGGTATTTGCCGCTTCACATCCAAGTAAACGGCTCGTTGTATGAAGATATCAAGAAAAAATTTTCCAATATCGATGTAAGAAAGAACGAAGAGCTCAAAAACAACGAGTTTATCATAGAATTTCATGATTTTAAGATAGAAAACAAGATAAAAGAAAAAGTCAATGTGATAAAAGATGAAATTAAAAGAGAGACTAAAAAACTTACCTAAATTTATCGTCAAAGGCCGGATCGTAGGAGTAAGCGGGCCTATTATCGAGGCCTATTTGCCCAATGTCTCCATTGGCGATTCGTGCTATCTTGAAAATGGATTAGAAGCTGAGGTGGTAGGGTTTAAGGATGGCAAGACTTTGTTGATGGCTTATGATGATACCAGAGGCATTAAAGTAGGCAGTTTTATCGAAGCCTCCTTGGAGCCCGTAAATATTGGAGTGGGCGAGGAATTGCTTGGATGTATTATCGATCCTTTTGGCAATCCCCTCAACAAATCCTATATCCGTTATTCCAACAAATATTATCTTCGCAACGACCCTCTCAATCCTTTGCTGCGAGATCGTATCACCGAGCCGCTTGATGTGGGGGTGCGTAGTATCAACGGGTTACTTACTATGGGAAAAGGGCAAAGGATAGGGATATTTGCCAGCGCAGGCGTGGGGAAAAGTACGCTGCTTGGGATGATATCGCGCTATACGCAAAGCGATGTGAACGTTATCGCTTTGATCGGGGAGCGGGGTAGGGAAGTGCGGGAGTTTGTAGAGGACAATCTGACGCAAGAGACGCTTCAAAAATCGGTAGTGGTTACGGCAACTTCCGATCAGACCCCTTTGGCCAAAGTGCGGGCCGTATTTGTGGCCATAGCCATAGCGAGTTATTTTTCCAATAGAGGAAAAGATGTGCTTTTTTTGGTAGATTCTTTGACCAGATTAGCAATGGCGCAAAGAGAGATAGGTTTGGCCATAGGCGAGCCGCCCACCTCCAAAGGGTATACCCCCTCGGTCTTTTCTCTTTTGCCCAAAATCATAGAACAAGCGGGCACTTTTAGCGGAAAAGGAAGCATTACTGGCATCTACACCGTTTTGGTGGAAGGGGATGAGATCTCTAGCGATCCGGTGGCTGATGCCGCAGTCGGTTTTTTGGACGGACATATCGTCTTATCCAAACAGATGGCTCAAAAAAGGATCTTTCCGGCCATAGATCCTTTGAAAAGTATCTCTCGTCTGACCCCGCAACTCGTGGATGAGGAAATTTTGCAAATGCAGTCTCAATTCATATCGATGATGGCTACATACAGAGAGGCTGAGGATATGATCAATATGGGTTTGTACAAAAAAGGTGCCTCGCCTCAAATTGACAGGGCCATCGCTCATAAAGAGGTTATAGAAAATTATCTACGCCAGCCGATGGATCAAAGGGTCGATTTGGAGCAAAGTTTTCAGGAGTTAAAAAAGGTTGTGCAAGAGTGAGCTAGCGCTTTGTTTAAAGAGATATTTACTTTGTTTGCGTTACAATCGTTGTATCCGATAGAGTCAAAATCTCTTCTTATGCTTGGCGAGCGTCCTTAGAAGTTGGCGATGCGAGAGGCGCTGGAGTTTGGATTGCGAGTGTACAACACTATTTGAAAGGTGCATTATGGCGGCGGAAAACATCAATACGATTCAGGGTATGGCGGGACACCCCATCAAGGTATATGACGCCAATTACGATAACTCCAAGATGGATCAAGAGGGGTTTTTAAAAGTCCTTTTGACCTCTTTTCAGTTTCAAGACCCTTTTGAGACGCAAGATATCGCTAAATTTATCGATAATACTGTTAAGCTCAGAGAGCTTGAGGTGATGAAGAATTTTGAGGATGCAGTCAAGTCGCTAGATAACAACAATACGCTTTTTTTCAATACGGCCAATCTGATCGATAAGAAAGTACTCTACAAAGGCGATGAGACGTTGGTAGAAGAAGGAAAGAGCGAAGTGGAATTTATCCCCAAAAAGGATGCGACCCAAGCTACGCTCTATCTTTTTGACGACGAGGACAATATCGTGGCGCAAAAAGAGTATACCAATCTCCACGCAAACCAAAAATATACCTTTGAGTTGGAGGATAATCAAGTGCCAGATGGCTATTATAGAGTGAGCGTAGTGGCTAAAAATGGTGAGGAAAAGGTAGAAAGTGCGGTGATGTCTACTGCCAAAGTGACGGGGATAGAGCGGGATAGCGGGGATCTTTGGGTGCTCTATGAGCGAGGAAAAGTATCTTTAGACGATTTAGAAAGAATAGGAGGGTAAGCGATGCTACAATCATTTTATACGGGAAATGCGGGACTTGGGGCTAATAAGAATTGGCTTTCTATCATTTCGGACAATATCGCAAACGTCAACACGACAGGATTTAAACAAGAAAGGGCAAATTTCCAAGATCTCGTATCAAGCTCTTTGACCACATTCTCCTCTTCAGGGACGCCAAAAAACAAAGAGATCGGCGCGGGTACTTTCGTAGGTTCGACAAGTAAAGATTTTAGTCAAGGGGCTTTTAAAAATACAAACGACCCTTTAAATTTGGCATTGGACGGCGAGGGCTTTTTTATGGTCAAAAACCCTTCAGCCAATCTGGATTACTATACTCGTGACGGAAATTTTCGCGTAGACTCAAATGGGGATATTATCACCCAAAACGGCTATAAATTGCAAGGCTGGATGCTTGATGATCAGGGCAATATGGCCGGTGCTATGAGAAACATCACGATCCCAAGCTCGGTAGAGCCCCACAAAACGAGTAAGGTAAAATTTGAGGAGCCGACCAATCTTGATTCGACCGTTCCCGTCATCACGGCACCTTTTAACAAAGATGACTCTTCTACGTATAACTATGTCAACGCAATGCCGGTATATGATAGTTTGGGCAATGCCCATACTTTGGCTTTTTATTTTGTTCATTCCGATTCCACATCCTCTAGCAATACATGGAAAGTATACGCCGTGCTCGATGACGACGCGAACAACCAGCAGGGGCCAAAAGAGCTAAGTTTTGATCAAAACGGAGAGCTGACCTCCTCCGATGCCACCCAGACGCTCAACTTTACCCTCCAAAACGGCGCTGGCAACCTCTCTATTAACGTAGATTATGCCCATGTAAAAGAGGTGGCTTCTGATTTTATCTTCTATTCTCAACAAGACGGATATGCAAAGGGCGATTTGATGTCCATTAGCGTAAGCGAAGACGGCATTATCAAAGGCTCCTATACCAACGGACAGGTTAAGGATATCGCTAGATTGGCCATAGCCACTTTCAAAGATAAAGAGACCCTCGTGCGAAAAGGGGATAACCTCTATTTGCCAAATCAGCAAACTTTTACTCCAATTATTGTCCCGGGCGGAGTGATTAGCAAAGTACGTAGTGGAATGTTGGAGATGAGCAACGTAGATGTCTCCCAAGAGTTTATCAACCTTATTACGGCTCAACGGGCCTATCAAGCCAGTGCCAAAACGATTACTACGAGCGATCAGGTGCTTCAAACGACGATGGATATCAAGCGATAATAAAAAGGTAGTAAATGGCTGAGGAGACGAAAGGGCAGGAGCAGCAAAAAGGCGGTAAAAAGAAACTGATTATCCTTTTAGTTCTTGTGCTGCTACTGCTTGGTGGCGGTGCTGCGGCCTATAAATTTTTGGTTTTGGATAAGCAAAAGGAGCAAGAAAAAGATAAAAAGGCCGAGAAGATCGTCGATGAGATCAAAAATGTCGAAGATGTGGGCGTGCAGTTTGAGGTAGGGACTTTTATCGTCAATCTCCAAGACAAAGACGCCGACCGCTATCTCAAAGTCACTATCGTTTTGGACGTGCAGGACGAAAAGATCAAGGCGGAATTGGAAAAGCGTCTTCCTCAGGTCAAAGATGCCATTACCACGCTTCTTTTTACCAAATCCTCTAATGACTTGCGTACCCCCGAGGGAATAGAGGAGCTCAAAGAGGAGATTTTAAAGCGGGTGAACGCCATTTTACCCATTGGCGGGGTTAAAAATGTCTATTTTACCGATTTTGTGATACAAACGGCTTAAAGTTTATGGAAAATCCTGTCGATCCTCAAGTAGAGTTTTTAAAAGATGTGAAAGTACGCTTTAATGTGCAAGTGGGTAGCGTAGAGAAGATGCTTATCGAGATTCTCTCCTTGCAAGAGGGGGATATTATTGAGTTGGATAAAAATGTTGAGGAGTATGTCAACGTTATGCTCAACGACAGGCCTTTTGCCATTGGCGAAATGGTCATAGCGAATGAAAAGTATGGGGTGAGGATCGTCGATCTTGTTAAATAGTTTTGAGCTTGTCAAATTTATCGCATCCTTTGCCATTTTAATAGTGATGATGTACGCACTCTACTACTATCTCAATCGCCTCAACAAAAATTTATCCCTTGGCGGTAAGGATATTCAGATTTTAGAGACAAAGGTGCTTGGAAGGAACCGCTCTATCTGCTTGGCTAAGGTTAAGGGCGTCTTGATGCTTTTTGCCTGTGACGAGAGCGGGATCAAAGTCTTAAAAGAGTGGGAAGAGGATGGCTAAAAAGCTGCTGCCTCTTTTTTTGCTCGTGCTCCCCGTGATGGCGGCTACGGGGCTTGACGCTGCCATCGACCAGCTCAAAAATCTTGATATTTCGTTAAAAATTCTTTTTCTTATCACCATTCTTAGCCTCGCTCCGGCTATTCTCATTACCGCCACCTCTTTTACGAGGATCGTTATTATTCTCTCTTTGTTGCGACACGCTTTGGGTATCCCCCAATCACCGCCAAATCAGGTTATTATCGCTTTATCGCTCTTTTTGACCTTTTTTATTATGAAACCGGTCTTTATTGAGATTGATCATCAAGCGATCACTCCTTATATGCACAAACAGATATCGGATCAAGAGGCGATACAAAGGGCTATGCAACCTATCAAAAAGTTTCTTGTACACAATACCCAAAAAAAAGATATCAAACTTTTTTTGGATATCTCCGGTCAAAAACCGGCGAGCTATGAAGATTTGAGTCTGGTGACTTTGCTGCCCGCTTTTTTGGTCAGTGAGATCAAGATCGCTTTTGAAGTAGTTTTTGTCATCTTTTTGCCCTTTTTGGTGATTGATATGCTCGTTGCGAGTATCTTGATGTCGATGGGTATGATGATGATCCCGCCGATGATGATCTCTTTGCCCTTTAAGCTTATTTTGTTTATCCTCTCTGATGGATGGGAGTTGTTGATTAAATCTTTAGTGGAGAGTTATCGATGAATTTAGATCAAGTGATCACGCTCACCGAGCAGATGCTCAAAATCTCTTTGATCGTTGGGGCTCCTATTTTACTGACCGCTTTTGGCGTGGGGATGCTTGTGAGCATCTTCCAAGCGGCCACTCAGATTCAAGAGATGACGCTGACATTTATCCCAAAAATCGTGGCGACGGTCGGGGCATTAATCGTATTTGGCTCTTGGATGTTCGTGACGCTGATGGACTACTTTCACTCCATTTTCCTCTCTATCCATACTCTTTTTAGATGACTCCACTCTTTACGCCCCATGATGCGATACTGCTCGCACTCGTTTTTAGTCGTTTGATCGCTTTTTTGCTCGCTTTTCCCTTTTTAAACACTACGATGGTCCCGACCATTGTCAAGATTTTTGTGATTCTCTCCTTGGCCTTTTTTTTTATTAAAAATCTTCATATTCAACTCCAAACGAATATGGATAATTTCTCTTTGTTTGCACTCTTGCTTTTGATAGGTAAAGAGCTTTTGGTAGGGTTTGCCTTTGGACTTTTGATCAATTTTTTTATATCCGCCTTTAGTTATGCTGCCGAGATTATTAGCTATTTTATGGGGATCACCATCGTCAATATCTTTGATCCGACCTATGGACAAGTCTCCGTGCTGAGCAAATTTTTTATCTTTCTTTTTTACGCTCTATTCTTTGTCAGCGGGGCGTATGAATATTTTTTGTCCTTGATGGCTAAAAGTTTTGTGGATATCCCTATTGGCTTATCCATTATAGATCAAGGTATCTGGCGCTATGTCATAGAGCAAAGCGCCATTATGTTTAGCTACGCTTTCAAACTTGCTTTTCCTTTTGCTTTGATTTTATACATTATCAATTTAGCCCTTGCCCTCATCAACCGTCTTATTCCTCAAATCAATGTCTTTATCGTAGGGCTTCCTTTGCAGATATTCGTAGGGCTTGCTTCCTTGGCTTTTGGAATTTCTGTGGTGGTCTATGTGGGCGTTTCATTACTTGAGGAGATATCGTATAATTATGGTTATCTTATCAAGCATTTAGGACATTAATGGCAAAAGAGCCGGATAAAACCGAAAAGGCCACCCCCCATCGGCGTAAAAAGGCGCGTGAAGAAGGGCAGGTGGCCAAGAGTCAAGATGTTGCGATCAGTTTCTCCCTTGTAGCCGTTTTTTTGACCTTTATTTCTTATATTCCTTTTGTCTTTCGTAAGCTCTATGGGATTTTTACAGCCTTTTTCTCTGATCCTTTCCATTTTTTACCGGAGAAAAATCACTGGGTCTATTTAGAGTTTATCAAAGATTTGGCTCTTTTGGTCGGCCCAGTTTTTATGGTTTTGCTCGTGGCGGGGATAGCGGCAAATGTTATACAGGTTGGATTTCATATTACCTTTAAGCCTTTGATGCCAAAGTTGAGCAAACTCAACCCTTTACCCGGTATTAAGCGTATGTTCTCTTTGAAAACCCTTTTTGAGCTTTTTAAAAATCTTTTAAAACTTTTCGTGGCGATGGTGGTCTCATACTATTTGGTGCGCTATTTACTTGAAGATGTCTTTCGATTCGCTACGACTTCCATAGAGGATGATGCGGCTATTCTCATCAAGTACTCTTTGATTATGATTTTGGGATTTGCTCTGCTCTCCATTCCCGTGGCGATCATAGATTTTATGTTTCGTAGATACGAATTTGAAGAGAGCATCAAAATGAGCAAACAAGAGATCAAGGAAGAGCATAAACTCTATGAGGGGAATCCACAAATCAAATCGGCCATTCGCAAGAAGATGCGGGAGATGAGTCTTACTCGTATGATGGCCGAAGTGGCCAAAGCCGATGTGGTGATTACCAACCCGGAGCATTTTGCCGTAGCGCTCAAATATGAAAAAGGGAAGATGCACGCTCCAAAAGTGGTGGCTAAAGGTGTGGATCGGGTGGCGTTGCGGATCAAGGAGGAAGCCAAAAAGTATGGCGTACCTATCGAGGAGAATCCTCCCTTGGCCAGAGCTTTGTATCAAGCGTGTGAGATTGGCGACTATATTCCTGAGAACCTCTACCAAGCCATTGCGAGAATTTTTGCCAAAATCTATCAGAAAAAGAGCTAAAGGGAGAGGGTGGCTCTATTTCTGCCCTCTTTTTTGGAGACATATAAAGCGGTGTCGGCTCGTTTGATGAGAGCATCGATCTCTTTATCCTGAGGAGCGAGTTCCGTTATGCCTAGACTTACCGTCACGCTTCCGGCTCTTTCAAAATTTTGGGAAGCTATGAGTTTGCGTATTTTCTCAGCCAGACGCATAGCCCCTTTAGCGTCGGTCTCGGGTGCAAGGACAAGAAACTCCTCGCCTCCCCATCGAAAGATCAAATCGTATTTTCTTAGGTTGTTTTTAAGGAGCTTGGCGATTCGTTTGAGTACATAGTCCCCGATATCATGTCCATAGCTATCGTTTACTTTTTTAAACTGGTCGATATCAAGGAGAATGAGAGAGAGGGGTCTGTTGTGGCGTTTGGCTCTGGCCAACTCCTGATTGGCCATTTGATAAAACTTATAGCGGTTGTAGAGTCCGGTAAGTTTATCGGTAACGGCCATCTTTTCAAATTTGTTTTTTGTTTCGAGCACATAGTAGATGAATAAAAGGGTAATGGCCAAGAGGATGTTGCCTAGTATCAAATTTTGCCAAAAGATAGCGTCAAAAGTAGCGATCGTGGGATCTTGTTTGTAAGAGATGAGGTAACCGATGGTGCTTTTATTTTTGATGGCCAAAAAAGTGATGGTATAGTATTTGCCGTTCATTTTGGTAACGATGGCAAAGCTGGTACCTTTTTGGAGCTGTTTGGCTATTTTCTCTTTGATGGAGAGATTAAGAGCGTGGATGAGCTCCTCTTTCATGTTTGCGTTGTGTCCAATGGCGTTCTCTTCGTAAAAGTAGTTTGGATTAAGGTCGCTTTGGACAAAAAGATGGTTGCCGTAACTAAAAATACTTTTGCCAATGAGGGAGCTTTTGACGATATATTCATAATAGCCCTTAAAAAGCCGCCGAAGCTCTTCTTTGAGGACATTGTACGAAATAGCCGTTTGTAAAAAGGCGAGCAGCACGCCTTGATAATACAAAGGCTTTTTATACTCCATTAAAAGTTCGTTGATTTTTGGTTTGCTAAAGAGGGCGGGTTTGAGGCGCTTCTCTTTTTTTGTCGGTTTATGCATATTGAGCACTATTTTCCCGCTTGGGGTATAGATGCTAAGGTAGTTGATGGAGTAGCGTTTGAGGATGGAGAATTTAGGGGATAAATAGCGATAGAGCGCTTCTTGATATCTTGGATCTTCGATGGTTTTGGCCAAAATATTTAAAAAAATGGAATCTCGTGACAATTCATCGTGGAAGAAGCCAGAGAGCTTATCATAGGTATGTTTGGTGGCTCGAAATTCTGATTGGAGTTTCGTAATGTTTTGGGCTAGATAGATACGGATGCGCTGGTGTTTGTCGATATGAAAGTACCATCCTATCAGCGTAGAAAAGACTATAAAAGCCGTGAGAAAAAAAAGAGGCTTGAGCCAGTTAATTTTTGCCATTTTTCTTAAGCTTCGTTAGAATAGTCGTAATGCGGCTGACCATAACGGGGTCAACATAGTTGAGGGCTTCTCCCGCTTTTCTGGGGTTCATATTGTATACGATGTAAGCGGCTATTTTGGGATCTTTCATCTTTGATAGTTTCTCCCCAGCGTACTCTGGATCCATATTTTCAAAATCCTTTGCCAATTTTTTAAAGCGTTCGCTTCGTATCTGTTTGATCTGTTTATTAATAGAGGCGTTGAGGTCTTGGAGATGCTTTTTTTCTTGCTCTATTTTGGCCAAAAGCTTTTTGTTTTTGGCGATTTCCTTTTGGATTTTTTGGCGAAGAGTTTCGAGTTTTTTGAGCTCTTTTTGGATTTCGTGCAATTGGGCGTCGCCAAAAAGTACAAGAGCGTTGCTAAGGAGTATGAATTTTACGAAGGTAGTTTTCATCGGCTAATCTGTTCTCCTCTTGATGTGCTTTTTTTCTTTGCTCTTCTTTGATGCGTCGTAGAAGTTTCTCCAATCCTTTTTTTTGGCCAAAAAGTTCGGCGAGTCTTTTTTTATACGCAAAGATCTCCTCGTACAGTTTTTGTATTTTAGCTTTGATCTTTTCGTTTTGAGCGTGTAGGTCGGCGATATGGTTGTGCATAAGGGTAAGATCAAAAAGTTGTTGGACGGGCCGCTCTTGCAAAGCTTGGATCTTTTTTTCATTTTCTTGCAGCTCTTGCTCAAGCTTTTGCATACGCTCTTTTAAAGGAACCATATCGGCAGAGAGTCGTTCGATTTCGATCTTTTTTTGTTTGATAAAAAGTTTTAGACTTTTTATTTTCATTGTTTTCTTTGGACTTGAGCCATTTTGAGCTGTTCTTTTTGTACAAATTCCAAAATCTGGTCTTTTATATTCTCCTCCACATGGTCAAAAAGGGTACGCAAACAGACCGAATTGGTTTTGATGTCTCGCTCTAAGACTTTTGCTTCGAGCTCTATTTGGTTTTTCCCATCTAAAGAGAAAGAGAGGAGTACTTGATCGCCATATTTGAGTTTTCTTAGGAGCTTGAGCTCTTTGTAGATGCATATTCTCGCGCCGCCCGCACCTAGGTCTACAAGTTTGCCCTCTAAGGTTACGAGTCCTTCGGGCGTTTTGAAAAAGAGATAGGCGGGAAGATCGATCTTGATGCGTGGATATTCACGGCGTTGGATGCGGTTAAGATCAAAAGTATGGGGGATTTTGAGAATTGTTTTACCATCTTCGTACAAAATATCGGCTATTGGCTGCTCAAAGGAGTAGATACCGTCATCTTGTCGTATGAAGACTATTTTGACTATTTCGCCCGGATAAGTGGAAGAGGGGAGGTTGCCGTCTACCACTACCCAATACATATAGCGTTCATCCTTGTCATACAGGGCAATATTAATCGCCTTGTTGTTGGAGAATATCATACGAGCGTTTTGAAAAATTTCTATATCTTTTGTAGTGATGAGAGGGATATAGGGACTTTGGGTCTCAAAACCCAATTTTTTTCTCATATGGCGTACCAGCTCTTCTTTGGGATGCGGATCGGTATGCATATAGAGGTCTATGACTTTCTCAAAAGGGGCTTTGAATTCGAGCACGAGCATAGGGTCTCGTTCCATTTTTTGAGAGTAGCGCCATAAAATCTCGATCTCTTCTTGGCTGAGCCCTTTTTCTTTGGCAAATGTCTCAAAATATTGGCGAAGGGATTTGATCCGTAGCTGTTTTTGAAGTAAAAAACCGGCTATGAAAAAGATGCCTAGAGCCAAGAAAAAAAGAAGAATAATGAGTGTGGTGGTGGTGCTATCTCCTTGCCAATATTGGGTGGCCAGTTTGAATGTGTCGAATTTGGAAATGTTTTCTTGCATCATACCTCTTTGGTCAGCCGTGTTATTAAACCGATGACTTCCTCTTCTTTGTGGAGCTCTTTTGCCGTGTTGACTAGATTATGTATTATATCATTATCCAAAGGATTCATAGTCACCGCTTTGTAGAAAAATTTATAAGCGGTTGGTAGGTCTTTTTTGATGTAATAGATCACCCCAAGGATGTTGTACAGGGGGGCTCCTTGATAAAATTGGGCGATATCTTCGGAGGCTAGGAGGAGTTGAGCCGCTTTGCCCTCTTGGACGGCTTTTTCCATCTCTTGGATCAGGTCCAGAGTCTTTTGTATCTTGTCGCTGTATTGCTCGTAGATATCTTTTAGAGGCTCTTGGGTTTGTAAGAGATTTTTCATCTCTTCAAAAAGTCCCATTTGATAGTAGGCTTCAAGAAGTTTTTTGAGGGTCTCTTGATTGTGAAAAGAAAGAAGCGCGTTTCTGTAATATTTTGCGGCGTTGAAATAGTCGTAGTAAGCGGCTAGCCGGTCGCCTATCAAAGTATTGGCGGTAGCTAGGGCTATCGCCTCTTGTTCCCAGTTCAAAGAGGTAAAAATTTTTTGAAGCGGATAGATTGAGACGATCTCTCGGACCAAAAGGGAGCGATAACTCGTATCGATGAAACTTTGGTGTACGGCGTACTCTACAAAACTTAAATCAGAGAGTTTTAAACGAAGATTTGGAAGATTTTTATAGATAAAAGCGTACCAGCTGTGTGCACCATATTGGGGCTCAAATCCTCCTAGTTTTTGTATGCTCTCTTTTTTGATCAGTACGCCCCATTGCGGAAGATAGTCCTCTATTGCCAAGGATGGAAGCAAAAAGAGCTCTTTTTGGTACCAATCGCTATAGTTTTTTGCCTCCTCTTGCGCGCCTATTTTTAAAATTTCGTTGGGATAGATAATATCGGCATCGGGATACTCTTGTGCGATTTGGGCAAACTCTTCAAGGGTGTCTTCTTCTAGCTGATTATTGCCACAGAGGAAAAGAATATAGTCGCTAGAGGCTTTATCGACCATTTGGTTGTATTGGTCGGCCAGATTGTTTGAGGGGATGGTAAGGGCGGTGGCGTTACTCTTTGTAGGAGTAGTGGTGAAAATTTCTTGTACGTACTCCTTGTTTTCATACAAGGAATCCAAAAGAGTTTGAGGGATATCCTCTCCAATGATACATACGCTGCACTGCTTCATATGGGACCTTTACGAGCTTTTTGATATTATTGTAGCTAAAATCAAAACAAATTGGAGTAGCTTTGATGCAAGAGATACAGCAAATAGAGGATATGGAGCAAATTCTTCATCTTATCGATCTTCGCTATCCTCTGCCACGGCTTGGGGGATGGGCCGCTTCGGCCGATTTTATTAAAATTCTTTATCAAGAGATACTAGCCCTTTTAAAGAGGAAAGAAGCGCCCGTTATCGTAGAGACGGGTTCGGGAGTCTCTACCATTTTAATAGCCTATTTGTTAAAAAAATATGCTCCCAAAGCTCTTTTTATCTCTTTGGATCACGATATAGAGTATATGCGAAAGAGCCGCCATGCGTTAGAGCTGCACGGCCTTAAGAGCGGCGTGCACCTTCTGTATGCCCCTTTGCAAAAATATCTTCTTGGTGAGGAGGTTTGGTTATGGTATAAAACCGCACAGCTTTTTGAGCTGCTCCAGCAAAAGCGCATCGATATGCTCAGCATAGACGGCCCTCCAATGGATACCCAAGCTTTGGCCCGCTATCCCGTACTGCCTATTGTGCGGGAGAAGCTCGCAAATGATTGGGTCCTTGTGCTGGACGATGCGGCTAGGACGCAAGAGCAAGCCATCATCCAAAGATGGAAAAAAGAGTTTAGGCCTTTGCGCGAGGAGTTTGTACAGACTCAAAAAGGTACGGCCATCATACGTCCTATGCGGTGGAGCTATAGTCCCAAAATCTCTATTTGTATCCCTACATACAACAGAAAAGAGTATGTATCGCAGGCTTTGCAAAGCGCTTTGGATCAAAAGTATGAGAATTTAGAGATCGTCGTCGTCGATGACGGCTCATCGGACGGGACGCAAGAGCTCGTACGGGGTTTTGAGGATTTGCGTATACGCTATTTTCGCAATGAGGTCAATAGGGGCCGTCCCTATACTCGCAATAGATGTATCGACGAAGCTAGGGGGGAGTTTCTTCTTTGGCTTGACGATGACGATGTCTTGCAAGAGAATATTGTGGAGGAGTATGTTGGACTTTTGCAAGAGTACCCTGACGTCCAGATCCTCTATGGTGCTTTGAAACGGTTCCAAAGCGATGCGATGATGGTGGATCCTCAAGATTTTTATCAAAACAATAAAACGTTGCTCAATATTCTTTTAACCGGCGGGTGTCCGTTGCCAAATCCCGGGACGATGGTCAAAAAGGAGCTGTATGAGAAATTTGGCAAATATGACGAAGAGTTTTTAAGGGCCCAAGATTACGAGTTTTGGTCTAGAGTGGTATTGAAAGCTTCGATAAAAAAATATAATGGAGTAAGCTGTCACTATCGTGTTCATGAAAATAATATCTCCGCAGGCAGCGTAGTGGACGTGGATACTTCGTACGAGTCAAAGATCGTACGCAAGAGTTTGCAAAAAGATATTCTCCTTGAAGTTTTTGATTATGTGCCCTCATTGGAGTACGCCTTTGTTGAGATCGCCGAGTATTTAAAAAATTTGCAAGATTATTGTAATGCCTTATATTACTACGATCTTGCTAAGAGGGACAAAAGCAAGGCCCTTTTTATAGCGTTATTGGCCGATAAGAGCGAATATGCCAAGAAACTTGTACAAGAGGTGGATAAGAAACGAGAGACCTTTGCAAAACTCATCCAAACCTATGACTCCTTGCGAAAAAAATGTGTGACGCTCATAGAGAAAAAAAGAGTAGAGCGGCTCAAACAATTTATCGAGCCCATTGAGGCGTTACTTCCAAACTCTTGGCTCTATCACATAGTGATGGCCCATGTAAGTGGGGATGAAAAGATGGCTAAAAAGCATGCAAGAAGCTCTTTTATTTGCAATCCGTTGAGTTTGGAATCTGCCCAATTGATGCAAGCGCTTGGCTTTATGGAGAGCGAGGTAGAAAAAATCGCACAAAGGCTAACAGAGCCTTTAAATCCCTATGAGAGGGATAAAAGTAGATTTTGGGAGTCGTTGCAGTGAAGATATCCGCCGCGCTGATTATGAAAGACGAAGAGAAAAATCTCCCCCGTCTTTTAAAAAGTATTCAAGGAAAATTTGATGAGGTCATAGTCGTGGATACCGGCTCTACGGATAGATCCAAAGAGATTGCCAAAGAGTTTGGCTGTCGTGTCTATGAAAAAGAGTGGCAAGGTTTTGCCGATGCGAGAAACTATGCCATTAGCAAATGTAGCGGCGATTGGATATGGCATTTTGACGCCGATTTTGAACTAGAGGATAAGGAATTTGAAAAATTTCTCGACTCGCTGCGCTTGATAAACAAGGATCCCTCCGTAGATTCTATAACGATTTTTGTAAAAAATTTCTCCGATTTTGGAATGATCTCTGGTATATCTTCCCAAGCCTTTATTCATAAAAATAGAGCCGATATCTTTTGGCAAGGTAATATTCACGAGCAGTTAAACGCAAAACGCTCCATACTTTTGCCTATTTACATCAACCATTACGGATATCAAGATAGAGATATTCAGATCCAAAAGGCTTTTCGTAATAAAGAGCTTATCCAAAAGGATCTAGCGGCCGCAAAAGATAAAGATCTAAAAGAGTATCTTGTAAAGCTCTTTTATATGTTGCAGACTCTGAGCATATTGGCAGATGTGGATGAAAAATTTTTTAAAGAGTCAAAGGGTTATATCCAAGAGTTTTTGCAAGTAAGGGAAAAGTTTTCCAAAGATGGGGCGATGCGCTTTTTTATTTTTTATCCTTTTTTTTATATTGCTCGATTCCTTATGAAACAAAATAAAAAAAAGGAGGCTTTAAAGTATCTCAACCACGCCATTGAAGAGAATTTTTTAAACGCCGATTTGTTTTATTGTAAAACGCTTATTGAAAAGGATTTGGATAAGGAGGCGGCAAAATCGAGTTTTGTACGAGCTTGCGTGCTCAACGATAAGATGAACAAGATCCAAGATACGCAAGTAGTCGATAATGTGGAAAATATCTACGCTTTTATCGAACACGAGGCGCTGGGGCTGTATGATGCAGCGGATATAGAGTGGCTGCAAAAGGAGTGGAAGAAAGAGCGCTCTTCGACTCTGGGTATACTGGCTTGTGAACTTGTAAAAAAGTATGATCTTGCAAAATATGAAAAATGTATAAAAAAACTTCTTCTTCGTTTTGCGGATAACCAATGGGTGCAAGCTTTTACGCTTAAATCCTATTTTACCAATCGCTCCCCTCAAGCTCTTGCTCTTGCTGAAAAAATAGTCCAAACAAATGCGGATCACCTTTTGGCCAATAGGGTATTGGGGGAGTACTATTTTAGGCAAAAAGAGTATCTTCAAGCCGTGCGATATCTTAAAAAAGTGGTGCTCAATGTTCCCGATAGAGGCGCTGCCGATATGCTTATCCAAGCTTTGGGACATCTTGGTTTTGAAAAAGAGGTAGAAAAATTTGTAGAAAAGCTAAAAAAAGATTAATTCTCTCCGATACTATTGATGTAAAAAAAATATAGGAGGAAAAAAATGGCACTTAAAGTAAACTACAACTTCCAAAGCGATTTCACACACGCAAACTTACTTAAAACAGAGCACAATCTGAACAAAAACTTAGAGAGATTGGCTACAGGTCATAGAATCAACCGAGCGGCGGACGATGCGGCGGGACTTTTTATTGCCGACCAACTCAAAACATACGCTACATCTCTTAATCAGGGTACAAGAAACGCACAAGATGGAGTGAGTATCGCTCAAATCGCTCAAGGAAGTCTTGGTGAAGTATACAATATCTTAAACGACGTAAAAGCCAAAACTATCCAAGCGGCTAACACTGTTGACGCCGATTCACAAAAAGCTTTGCAACAAGATATCAACAAACTCGTAGATGCCGTCGGTAAAATTTTTAGCGATACCGAATTTAACGGAATGAAAGTCTTTAAAGGCGATGGAACTACTACTTTTACTATCCACTATGGTGGTAGAATAAATCAAGAAATAGCGATCGTTAGCTCAACCGCTGCGGCACAAGGTGGAGCGGACGGTACAAAAGTTTCTACCGTTACTTTGGGCAGTACGGCGTATGTGATCGACGTTACTTCACAAACAGCCGCAAACGACTCTATCCAAAAAGTGGACAATCTGCTCAAAGCGGTGGATACCGAAGCGGCAAAATTTGGTTCTGTACAGATTGAGCTAGAAAAAATCATCTCAAACAACGAAACCGCTCGAGTCAATACCAGCGATGCGGAAGGTCGCGTAAGAAACGTGGATTTTGCGAAAGAGATGGCGGAGTTTACAAAAAATAACATCTTAATGAAATCTGGCACCAGTATGCTTGCGCAAGCCAATCAGCAACCACAACTCGTCCTTCAGCTTCTACGATAAGGGTTCGTCCCTTATCGCTAATATTTTAGCTAAGTGGTGGGGCTTAGCTAAAATATTGAGGAGAGGATTATGGATATCAAAGCTATCACTACGCAATCGGCACTGGATATGTATATGACCAATACTGAGCTTGATCATTTAGCCGCAGGCAGGTCGCACAAAGAGGATGGTAAGCGCGATTTTGCCGCAAGGCAAGAGCTCATCAAAAAAATGGCCGATAATATCAACCAAAATTTTCTCCTCTTCAACTCTTCGTTGAAGATAGAGATAGACGAGCAGACGCATATTCAAGTAGTCAAAGTCCTAAACGACGAAAGTAAGCAAGTAATTCGACAGATACCGCCAGAAGCGATGTTACAAATCGCTAGGTATCTTGATAAAATTACGAAAGTACTTTTTGAGCAAAAGGCGTAGGTATGGCTAATGATATCTATTTGAGCAATTTAAGCGGGCAGTTTGATTACCAGTCGATTTTACAAAAATATCAGCAGCTCAAATTCCAGCAGGTCAATCTCATCCAGCAAAAGGAACAAAAGGTTCAACAAAAAGAGGCGGCTTTTAAAAGTTTTGCCAATCTGCTTAAAAACTTTCGCTCCGATTTTGAGACTTTGGAAGATACGCAGCTTTTTGAGAAAAAAAGCGTTGGTGTCTCAAACGAGGATGTGGCTAGCGTTATTGTCACCGATCCTTCTAAGCTTCAAGAGATGAATTTGGAGTTTAGCGTAGATAGACTGGCCAGTAAAGATGTATGGCTCTCTCAATCAGGAGTCTCTTCCAAAGAGGACGCCGTGGCTACAAAGGACGGGACGCTTACTTTAAGTATTGACGGAAGCGATATCGACATAGATTATAGCGCTTCTGATAGCCTGTCCCAAATCGTTGATAAGATCAACGACGCAAGCGATAAGGTGAGCGCCTCGCTCTTTTTTGACGGCAATCAGTACAGGTTGCTCATAAGTTCTACGCATACAGGAGAAGATCAAAGTATTTCTATGAGCGATAGCGCAGACCTTTTGGATAATCTAAAATTAGGAGATGATGGGGACGGCTCGCATGTTCGATCCGCACAAAACGCCCAGATTGATATTTTTGGACAAAAGGTTCAAAGCCAGAGCAATATCTTTACAAATTTGTTGGATGGATTGACGCTGGAGGTCAAACGAGTCTCAAGCGATCCCGTTCAGATCAGTATAACGGCGGATGAAAAGAGTGCCCAAAAGAGTTTTGAAAAGGTGCTGGGCGATTACAACTCTTTAGTCGATTATATCAAAGAGGTAACGGATGAAAAGGGACCTTTGAGCGGGGACTATACGCTGCACTCCATTCGCTCGCAGCTTTTTAATCAGCTTACGCCCTTAATGGAGAAAGGTCTTTTAAGCGTTGATCACAAGAGCGGGCATCTCTCTTTAGATCAAAGCAAGTTTGAAAAACTCTATCGTGAGGATAAAGACTCTTTAGAGAGTATGCGCGAAAAACTTGTCAATACCATTGATCCTTATTTGGATACTCTTTTTGAGCCTTTTGGTGTGGTTAAACAAAAAGAGAGAAGCTACGAACGGCAGATTAGAAAATATGAGGATAATATAGCTTCCGTCGTTCAAAGGATAGAAAAAGAGAGCGATATAATGAAAAAGGAGTTTATCCATCTTGATGGCCTTATGGCCCAAATGAACGATATCCAAAGCAGGCTGGCAGCCATTTTACCTAAACAAGAGTCTAATAAATAAAAGGATGTAATGATATGAGTCCGCTTGATGCGTATATGAGAAATAGTGTACAAACCGCCTCTCCGTTGCAGCAGATCATACTTTTGTATGATAAGGCGATTTTTTCGATGAAAAGTGCAAAGGAGGATATAGCCAAAGGGGATATACAATCAAAAATAAAAAACCTTACAAAAGCTTCCGATATCATTCGGGCTTTAGACAGCGCTCTTGATTTTGAAAAAGGTGAAGATATCGCACAAAATCTTCATACGCTCTATGACTTTGTACTCTCTCATCTCGTAATAGTCCATGCCAAAAACGACCAAAAACTTTTAGATGATTTAATAGAAATTATGGAGAATCTCCAAGAGGGATGGAAAGGTATACAATCCAAGGTCTAATGAGGCTTCTTGACCAGATTCTTTTGGCTATCGAGATGAGAGATTGGGATAGTGTAGAGCAAGGTATCCAGAAACTGCAAGAGTACTCTTGCGAGTCGTTGCCTATATCGGAGGTAAAGAAAATCAAGGCTCGGATAGATTATATCTTTGAGCGTTTAAAGGAGGAGCGAGAGAAGATTTTGGTCAAGATATCCAATACTCAGCAGCTCAAACGCTACAAGTTTTGATTACCTCCCCCCTTATGGGGGAGGAGAGTGTCAGAGATTAGGCTGCGAAATATTTTAAAAGAGAGAGGTTTTTATTTTGGCTAAATACCGCCATAGAGGCTTCGTAGGCGACTTTTGATTGTTCCATTTTTGAGATGGCCTCGGTAATATTGGCGTCTTCTAATTTGGAGATCATATCATTAAAAAGCGTCTTTTGCGCCTCGTGCTGTAGGCGAAAATCTTCTAGATTGCTCGCTTGTGCACCGATAAGCGATCGTGATTCTCCAATGGCTTTCATACCCTCGTCAAAATCGGCAAGGTCTTGATTGGTGATGTTGCTGATGTCTTGGTTGTCAATCGCTTGGGTGATTTTATCCAAGACTTGAACTATTTTGATAGGATGGTTTTGAGCGTTTAAGAATTTTCCCCCGTCAAAAGTCCCTTGTACCTGATATCCTTTGGAGATGGGGACATTTTGCACTTCGCTATTGCCTTGATAGTTTCCGTTATTATCAAATGGCGGCGTATCGGTTTTTGTGCCGCTAAAGACATAGACGTTGTCCACTTTGGTGTTGGCTTGATCGACGATATAGTTTCTTAGTCCTTTGAGATAATCTCCTACGATTTGCGCATCTTCTTGATCGAGTACGCCATGGTTGAGCAGCCGTATTATCTCCGTACGGGCCTCTTGAGCGGTATCGTAGATGTTGCTCAAAGCGTTCTCCGCCGCGGTTTGTTTGGCTTGGACGCTGGTGATATTGCGCAAATAGCTCTCTATTTGCGTATTGGTCTCTTTGAGTTTTAAAGATTTGGCTAACGCTACCACATCATCAGATGGGGAGAGTATCCGTTTACCGGAGCTGATCTGATTGGAATATTTTTCTAAATTGCTTTGCCTAATTTGATCGTATTTTAAGAATGAGCCGAAAAATTGATTGTCGCTGACTCTCATGATGCCCTCTTTTTTTTCTTTTTATTATCGGCACTAAAAAAAAATTTTTTAGCGCCTTGGCGAATAACTGATTTTGCGCACTCTTTGGGCGCAAGGAGAGGTATCTTTATGCGTCGTTGAAAAAGTTAAAATCTTTTCTCGCCTAAAAATACCTCTCCTTAGGCTCAGCTGCATAAGGTCAGTGAATAATATTCATAAGCGTTTGTAGCAATCCGTCCGTAACGCTTAAAACTCTTGCCGCAGCTTGATAGGAGCGTTGGAGTTGGGAGAGGTTGACAAGCTCCTCGTCTAGGTTGACTCCGCTTATTTCTTGGATCTTTTTCTCCAGCGTATCGGCTATTTGCGAACTTTGTTGATACATTGTGTCCATGTAGTTTTTTTGTGCCCCAAGGGAGGAGACCATATGGGCGTAGTAGTCGTGAAAAGTTTGGTCATTGAGTCCTTGTATCGGTTCGTTTTGGCTTTGTAGGAGCGACTTTGCGTTTTCGTTATTTGATGGAGCGCCGGGAGTGGATGAAGCGGCTATTTTTTTGGGATCGGTAATCGCTACTTGGATATTAGAGAGATTGAGCGTATCGTCGTCTGGGCTAAATAGGGCCGTACCTTGTGCATCGTTGAGATCGTATCCTCGTTTGTGCAGATCATTTTGGTTTTGTGCAAAATTTATAACAAGAGTGTTGAGCGTTTGCGTGGTGTCGTCTAAAATCTTTTGGGTATGGAGCTTGGCCCCAATTTTACCTTTATGGATATCCTCGCTTAATTTTGCTCCATTGATCTGAATTTGCATAGAGTAGGTCACAAGCCCGTTACCCAAATCTTTGACCTCTTGGGTGGATGTGACGGCAAAGCTTTTGTCCGAGACGACTAAAGCGTGCCCTTTGGCGCTGAATATGTCGGTAGTGCCATTGGGGTTGTAGCGTACTTTGGTATCGATCAAAGAGCTTATCTGTTTGATGAGTTTGTCTCGCTGGTTGAGCAAAGTGTTGCGTTTTTCTTGATTTATGATCATATCCGAGGGGGTGGCGGCTATTTGTCTGTTGACTTTGGCCAAAGAGTCGCTCAGCTGATTGAGTGAGTCCACATCTTGTTGGAGAGATCGTTGCAGATTGCTCTTTTCGTCCTTGAGCGCTTCATAGCTTCTTTTAAATTTTGAGACTAGTACTTTGGCTTTTTCCAAAAAGTTGTCCCGTGCGGGAATATTTTGCGGATCCGCTACGATATCGTTGAGAGCGTGGTAGTAGGCGTCCATATCCTTGGCAAATCCACTCCCTTGGGTATCGTTGAATATGTTTTGTATGGTATCAAGGGAGGAGCTTACCTCTTGATAGTAGCTGCTTTGCTGGTTTTCGTTGATGAAGCGGTCAAAATAGCGTTGGTCATAGACCCGATACGCCTCGGACATCGTAACTCCATAGCTGGAGAGCTCTTTAAAAACGGCTCTTTCCCTGCTGTAGTTTTTGTTGTTGAGATTGTTGACGTTTTTATTGGTAAGATCGATCCCCTTTTGGAAGCTGCCCAGTGTATGTCCGTTGATTGCTAGTATGCTAAAGAGTGACATGGTTACGCCTTTTTATTGAAAAATCCCTTTTTTTGATTGGATATCGTACCATCTTTGGTATATTGGGTAGCGCTCTCCTTGCCGTAGATAGCGTCAAATATCTCATTAATAAATTCGATATTGTTGATAGCTAGAGCTTGATTGCGTTGGGTCCAGTGGTCAATTTGTGCCAAATCGGCTTTGTAGGGCTCTACCTCCTCTGGTTCGAGGGCTAAGATTTTTTGGAGTATCTCCTCTTTTTTTTGGACTATCTCGATAAGCTTTTGAGAAGCCTCTTTATCGTTCATGCTTTGGATGAGATAGCCGTTTTCTTTTTTGAGCAGTTCGATAAATTGTTGTAATAATGCTTGAATATCCATCTCATTCCACCGTTACAGATTTGGCCAAATTTCTTGGCATATCCACGTCGTTGCCAAGGCGAATGGCGATCTCCATCGCTAATAGCTGCAACACCACGCTCATATCGTAATATTCTAACATAGGATGCGTCCATCTCCTAATTTGTATAAAATCGTCGGCAAGCTCAAACCATTCGTGACCGATCGAGCAGATAGTAGAATCTCTTGCGCTCAGCTCCTCCACATTGCTTTTTATCTTGTCGTATAGCAAGGTACGAGGCATCAAGGCAATGGTAAAAAGTTCTGGATCGGCTAGAGCGATGGGGCCGTGTTTCATCTCTCCGGCTGGATATCCTTCGGCATGCAAATAGCTGATCTCTTTGAGTTTGAGCGCTCCTTCAAGAGCCAATGGATAAAAGAGGTCCCGTCCGATAAAGAAAAATCCATGGCCGTGTAAATAGCGTTTTGAGAGACGCTTGAGCCGCTCGTGTAGTTGGGGCAAGACTTTGAGGGCTTTTGGGGTTTGAAGCATCGCTTTAGTCTCTTCGTCGATTTTTTCTTGGGTCAATGTTGCTCTTTGTTTAGCCAACAAAAGTGCCAACATCCACAAAACCATCACCTGAGTGGTAAAAGCTTTGGTGCTGGCCACCCCTTTTTCTATGCCGGCTCTTGTAAGAATCGTGCGATCGGCTAAACGGACGATGGAGGAGTTGTCCACGTTGCAAATGGCCAAGGTCTTAAGACCTGCGGCTTTGGCCATCTTGAGAGCTTCGAGGGTGTCGGCCGTCTCACCGCTTTGGCTGATGACTATAAAGAGGGTATCTTTGCGCAAGATCGGCTCTTTGTAGCGAAATTCGCTGGCTATTTCGCTGCTAGTTGGGATGCGTGCGAGCCGCTGGAGTAGATAAGAGCCGCTTAATCCTGCGTGGTAACTCGTCCCGCAGGCGCATATTTTGATAGCGTCGATTCCATCAAAAAATCCCTCTTCGATCTCTTCAAAATGCACATCTCCCTCTTCTACCCGGCCCATCATCGTATCGCCGATCACATCGCTTTGTTCGTAGATCTCCTTTTCCATAAAAAAGCGATAACCGCCTTTTTGGGCATACTCTTTGTCGATGGTAAGAGGCTGAAAGGAGAGTTTGGATTTGCCCCCTCCGTTTTTGTACAGCTCCATCGTGTGAGCCGAAGCCACGCCCCACTCATCGTCTTCGAGGTAGTGTACCTCTTTGGCGTGGCCAATAAGCGGAGCGTCGCTAGAAGCAAAAAAGATCTCTTTTTCGTTTTTGCCTATGATCAGCGGCGAGCCCTTTTTGGCGAAAAAGATCTTATTGGGATCGGCTTTTGTGATGAGCAAAATGGCGTAGGCGCCTTTTAGACGCTTGATAGTCTGCTCAAAAGCCTTTTTGGCCTCTTTGGTTTGATTGAAATATTTTTCAAATAGATGGACAATGACTTCCGTGTCCGTTTGGCTTACAAACTGGGCGTCAAGTTGGGCTTTTATCTCTTTGAAGTTTTCGATAATGCCGTTGTGGACTACATAGCTAAATACTCCTTGATGGGGATGGGCGTTGAGTTCGGTGGGTTTGCCGTGCGTTGCCCAACGGGTGTGTCCGATCCCTACGCCAAAGCCTTTTGTTTTGATATTTTTACTCTTTTGTATGAGATTGTCCAGTTTGCCTACCGCTTTGGCTATATGGAGGTTGTCGTTTTGGAGTATGGCAATACCGGCGCTATCGTAGCCTCTGTATTCGAGCTCTTTGAGCCCTTCGAGCAAGAAGCCCTTGATATCGCCCTCTCCAATATATCCTACTATGCCGCACAAATCTTACGCTCCTGTGAGTTTTTGTAAAATCTGCTCTTTTTTTGAGCAAAACTTGCCGTTTTTTTCTATCAAAAACATATCTTTGGCCCGTCCTTTGACGGTGTTGATGCGGGCCGTGGCGATATCGATGCCAAAATCGTCAAAAACTTTGGCCAAATAGGCGAGCAGTCCTTTTTGGTTTTTGGCTTCGATACCCATAAATGCGTATGTTTTGGAATGATCGCAATCGATCGTGATATTTTGTGGTTCTATTATCGGTCGTTTGAGGCGAATTTGTTTGTCCATATCGAAAGAGTCGTGGATCACTTGCTCAATATAGCCTCTATCGGCCTCTTTGCCGATAAATTCGATACGAAAATATTTGATCTGGTCAAAAAGTTTAAAGACCTCCATCGAAGCGATGTCAAGATAACTGAGTCTGCCCAGTAAATAGCCAAGATTGAGCGGTTTTCGTCGGTATATCTCGATGGTGAGATAGTCCTCCTCATCGATTTTATAGCTAAAATCCTTGGTCTCATAGGCTCTTTTGGCGATTTGTATGATCTCTTCGGGCTTGTGTTTTATAAAAAAGAGGTTGGAGTCGATGGAGAGGATCTTTTTTTGCAAAATTTTTGGAAGGGCTTGGAAGTCGGGATGGCGCATGAGAGCCTTTTCTTTACGCAGCCGTTTGGTCACTTCGTCTAAAATCTCTTTGTTTTGCAAGGCTTCTAAGGCTTGATTGTAAAGCTCGCGCAATAAGTTGGCGTGATAGGAGGTGTAGATATCCTTGCCTACCCCTTTGATATCGGCGTAGGTTAGGATGTAGAGCATATCCAAAGTCTTTTTACTCCCAAGAGGGGCGGTAAAGGCGTAGATCACCTTTTGGCTGTGGATATCTTGATTGTACGCGATCTCGGTCATGGCGGTATGATACTTAATGAGCGTGGCGCCTAGTTCGATGAGTTCGGGTGTGAATCCCAGCTTTTGAGCGTAGAAGCGCAAGAGTTTCGCACCCACTTCGTGATGGCGTTGCCGCCTGCCCTTACCGCTGTCGTGGAGCAGCACGACTAGCCGAAGCATCGCCTGCTCCTCGGGACTCAAGGAGTCAAAAAGCTCCTGGATGAAAGGCTCTTGAATCTGTTCTAGGGCTCGCACGCACTCTAGTGAGTGGATATCCACCGGATATTGATGGTAGCCGTCAAACTGGGGCATATGGAGCACTTTTTTTAGGGGCGGCACTACCATACCCAGCAAATTGGCTTGGTGCAAGAGTCGCAAAGGGGCATAGAGCCGTTTTTTGTAAAAGAGCTTTTTGATCTGCTGCAAAAGATTTTTTGAGGTTTTTTTGGGCGATTTGGTCTGTTTGGCCACATATAAAACGGAAGGGTCGTACTGGGTAAATTCCGTTAGATTGAGAGTTTGTAACAAATTTGTGATGTGACGCTCTTTGGGAATAAAACGGCTAAAAAGACGCTCTTCGCATTCATAAAATCCTGCAGTAATACGAGCCCTTTTAAAAAGAGGTACGTTGGTGCTCTCAAAGAGCAAAGGCCGTACCATCTTTTTGGTAAAAGTCTGGCTAAAAGCATCGATTGTATGCATGGCTTGGAAAGTTTTGCTCATAAGGGTTTGTTGCTGTTTTTGGGGGGTGGTACCTTTGATTTGAAGTTTGGAGACAAGGTCGGGGATATATTGCATCAAGAGCCTATCCTCTTTTTTGCCCGCTACTAGGTGCAAAGCCGCCCGAAGCCGAAAGAGCCACTCCAGAGCGATGCGGTACTCCTTGTACTCTTCATCGCTAAAGAGGGTGCCGCTAAGATCTCTTGTCGAGCTTACTCCATACAGGCTGTTGGCTATCCAAAAGAGCAGGTTGCTATCTCTTAGTCCCCCCACGCCTTCTTTTAAAAAGGGCTGCATATTAAGCGGATATTTTTTGCGTCGCCGTTTTGCTTCTTCGAGTTTGGCCAAAACATACTCTTTTTGATCGGTGTGTCGTATCTGGGTCAGTTCGCTTTGGATCTCAAACCAAAGATATTTGCTACCAATGATAAAGCGAGACTCAAGTAAAGCGGTCTTGATGGTGATATCCTCTTTGGCCACGCTTTGGAGCTCACCGATTTCATGGACTCTGTGGCCAAGTTTTAATCCCGCATCCCAAGCGATATGGAGAATCTTTTCGATGAGCAATCGGGTGTTGTAGCCTTCTATCTCTTCGTAGACGAGCATCAAGTCGATATCGGAGTAAGGGGCGAGCTGCTCTCTTCCATAACTTCCAAGGGCGGTTAGAGTAAGGGGTATGGCATTAGAGAGCGGCGAGTAGATTCCAAAAAGCTTGCGTACGGCGATCTTGTAAATGGTCTTAACGATAGAGTCGATGTATCTGGTATGGCGTACCAAGAAATCTTTGCCTTGGGTTTTGGCAAAGAGTTCGTCAAGGGTGGCAAAATACTCTTTGATAATGGCTCTAAGCTCTTTGGATATCTCTAGATCCGAGAGGGAAGAGTCCAAAAGCTGGCGTAATCTACTATCCAAGCCTCTCCTTTTTTTGTATAATTATACAAAAATCCAAGAGGGGCTATGGAACTGATCGAAAAACTCCAAAGCGGCGAGAGATTGGGCTACGAAGATGGGGTGCGGCTATATGAGCTTGATCTTTTTACTCTGGCCGATTTTGCCCATGCGAAGCGACAAAAGCTCTATGGCAACAAGACTTACTTCAACATTAACCGCCATATCAATCCTACCAACATCTGCAAAGATGTCTGCAAATTTTGCGCTTTTAGCGCCAATCGCAAAAATCCCAACCCCTACACGATGAGTCACGATGAGGTACTGCGGATCGTCGAGGACGCCAGCGGGCGGGGCGTCAAAGAGGTCCATATCGTCTCTGCCCACAACAACCAGGTGGGACTGGAGTGGTACATGGATATGTTTCGCAAGATCAAAGAGCGCTTCCCTCAGATCCACATCAAGGCCCTTACGGCTGCCGAGGTGAACTTTTTGGCCAAGGAGTATGGGCTGAGCTTCGAGCAGATGATCGATCGTATGATCCAAAGCGGCGTAGATAGTATGCCGGGCGGGGGAGCCGAGATTTTTGACGAAGAGGTGCGAGAGTACATCTGCAAAGGCAAAGTGCGTAGTGATGAATGGCTGCAAATTCACGAGCTTTGGCACCAAAAGGGGCGCAAATCCAACGCTACGATGCTCTTTGGCCACATAGAAAATAGAGCCCATCGGATCGATCATATGCTGCGTCTAAGAGATTTGCAAGATAGGACGGGGGGCTTTAACTGCTTTATCCCATTGGTCTATCAAAAAGAGAACAACTATCTCAAAGTCAAAAACTTCGTCACCGGCCAAGAGTATCTCAAAACCATAGCGATCGCTAGACTCATGCTAGACAATATTCCACACATCAAGGCGTACTGGGCCTCTTCGACGCTGGGTCTTGCCCTCGTAGCCCAAGAGTTTGGGGCGGACGATCTGGACGGCACCATCGAGCGCGAGGCGATCCAGAGCGCTGCGGGGGCGGCAAGCCGGAACGGAGTCGATTTGGATGAGTTTGTCCACCTGATCAAAGAGAGCGGCTTTGTACCAGTGGAGCGAGACAGCCTCTACAACGAGCTAAGAGTCTGGGCATGAGATACTATCCTTATGAGGAGTTTGTCCAAGATATCAAAGAGTTGGCCAAAAAAGTGGGAGCGTGTGAGGCTATCGTAGCGATCGCTAGAGGTGGTCTCATACCGGCGCATATGCTAGCGGAAGCTTTGGATGTGCGTGCTATCTATGTCATACGAGCGCAAAGCTATGAAGATCGTAAAAAAGTGGGCAAACCAATCCTTGCTAACATACCGAAGATTGAAGCCAAAAATGTAGTGGTGATCGATGATATCGTCGATAGTGGCGAGACGATGAAAGAGGTAATGGATGCGTTGGCTCGTCAAAATCCTAAAACCAGCTTCGTTAGCGCCGCGCTCTTTTATAAACCCTCGGCCTCCTACAAACCCCATATCTGGCTCAAGGAGGCCGATGCGTGGGTAGAATTTTTTTGGACAAAGGATCTTGATGGTACTCATGATTGACAATTACGACAGCTTTACATACAACATCGTCCAATACTGCTTGGAGCTTGGCGCAAATCTCAAAGTAATCCGTAACGACGAGATGAGCGTAGAGCAAATAGAAGCGATCAATCCCGAAAAGATCATCATCTCCCCCGGACCCGCTACGCCAAACGAAGCTGGGGTGAGTTTGGATGTAGTACATACATTTGCCGATCGTAAGCCGATTTTAGGCATTTGTCTTGGTCACCAAGCCATTGCCCAAGCATTTGGGGGTAGGATCGTTCAGGCTAAAAATATGATGCACGGCAAAACGAGCCAAATAGCCATAGATGCCCCTACACCTATTTTTACAGGAGTGCCAAAAGAGTTTCGAGCCACCAGATACCATTCGCTTGTCGTCGAGCCCAACTCTTTGCCTCCCGTGGTCCAGCCGACGGCCTATAGTTTGGATGACAAAGAGATCATGGCCTTGCAGATTAAAAATCGGCCTATTTTTGGCGTGCAGTTTCATCCAGAATCGATCATGAGCGAGTATGGGTATGAGATATTGGACAACTTTTTGAAGTTATGATATTTGCCTACTTGCTCTTATACGCTTGTATATTGTTGTATGGAGCGAGCAATCTTGGCATAGGAGTGGAAGAGGCTGCGATTTTATTCGCAAAGCATGACTGGTTGCACCATTTGACCTTTTGGCTCTATAGCCGTTGGCCATCGGAGCTGGCTGTTCGTTTGCCAGTCATTTTCGTTACGCTTTTTAATATCGTGCTGTTTTGGTTTGTAGCCAAAAACTATCTCAAAAAACCTAAAGACGCTATGCTTGCTACCGTGATTTTTTCTTTGTTGCCAGCGGTTTTGGGTTCTGGCGTGGTGGTGAGCAAAGCCCCTTTTATCCTTTTTTTTACTTTGTTCTTTTTGCTTTTGTATCAAAATGGGCTTGATCTGCCTTTGGCTTTGGCCCTGCTCTTTTTGGATAAAGCTTTTGCCGTGCTATTTTTGGCGGCGGCATTGTACGAGATATACGCTAAAAAGTATAAAAAAGCGATTGTATACGGGCTTTTTTTCGCTTTATCTTTATGGCTTTACGGGTTTGAGGTGGGTGGGCGGCCTAAGAGTTATTTTTTGGATACCTTTGCCATCTTTAGCGCAATATTTTCTCCTTTGGTCTTTTTGTACTATTTTTATAGTCTGTATCGGGTGGGTCTAAAGGAGTCCAAAGATATTATATGGTTTGTAAGCGCTACGGCTTTTTTGTTTGCTTTGATCCTCTCTTTTCGTCAGCGTATCCATATCGTTGATTTCGCTCCTTTTGCCGTGGTTGGCGTCGTGGTGATGGTACGGGTCTTTTTACGCAGTTTTCGGGTCCGTTTGCCAAAATATCGCAAAAAACTCCGGGTAGCTTTTTGGATCGTGCTATGCTCGCTCGTGCTCAATGATTTAGCTCTTGTATTGAATGGGTTGCTTTTTGATTTCCTCCCTCCAAAGAGCCATTTTGCCTATCGCTACTATCTAGCGAAAAATTTGGCTAAAAAATTGCAAGATTTAAAAATATCTTGCGCGTATGTCAAAGAGCGTTCTTTGGCCAGACAGCTTCGCTTTTATCATATAGATCAATGTAGCACCCCTACGCTCTCCCTACGCTCTTTTCCCAATGCCATAGAGTGGAAAATTCCCTTAGCCCGGGGTAAAAGTATCTCTGTTTTTGTAACCTATGGTAACAAAATTTCTTACCCTCGTGCTTTTGCCGTACCCTTGTAACGAAATTAAACAGATTATCGAAGCTATAACGAAATCTTCTTGGAGTAATTAGATAAATCAAAAAATAAATGTTAGTATTGCAAATATTACAAACTTTGTTAAGGAGATGGAATGGCTCAAAGGGCGATACGAGAGTATGACGGCAAAAAGCTTTTTGCCCAAAATTGGGATAAATATTTTAAAGGCCTCAACTATCCGTTTGAGAGCGTTTTGGTAACAAGCGGCGAGGAGCTGCTCAAAAAAGCCGAGGAGCCTGGATATGAGTGGCTTAAAACCAAACCATTGGTAGTCAAGCCCGATATGCTTTTTGGAAAGCGGGGTAAGAATAATCTCGTACTCTTTAAAGTCAATAAGCCCGGCGACGTGACTTTAGAAGACGCGGCCAAGTGGATTGATGAGAAAAGAAGTCAAGAGACCACACTGCTCAGCGGCCAAAAAGGGGTGCTCACACACTTCATCGTAGAGCCTTTTACGCCACACAAGGAGGATGAGGAGTACTACATCGCCGCTACGACCTTGGATGAAGAGAACGATGTGCTTTATATGAGCGCTCATGGCGGTATGGAGGTAGAGGAGAATTGGGATAAGGTGACTGAAGTTAAAATTCCCATCGACGCGAGCGATGAAGAGATCGAAAAACTCATCAAAGCAAACATCCCAGCCGATATTCCAGAAGACAAAAAAGATGTCTACGCGCAGTTTGCCATAGATTTTTATAAATTTTTTAGAGATCTCAACTTCGCATATCTTGAGATCAACCCAGTCGTCATTGTGGGCAATAATGTCTATCTACTCGATCTTGTGGCGCGCCTTGACGATACTGCTGGTTTTATGATGAAAGATGTATGGGGCGATATCGAGTTCCCGACTCCTTTTGGAATGCCTGAAAAATCCCCAGAAGAAAAAGCGATCGCCGAAGCGGATGCCAAAAGCGGTGCTTCGCTCAAGCTCACAGTCCTCAATCCTGAAGGGCGTATCTGGACTTTGGTAGCTGGTGGTGGTGCATCCGTGGTCTATGCCGACACTATCGCCGACCTTGCTGGTGGGGTAGCGGAGTTGGCCAACTATGGGGAGTACTCTGGCGGTCCGACAACGGATGAGACGAGATTTTACACCGAAACGGTACTCGATCTTATGACCCGCAAAAAAGATCCCAAAGGCAGAGACAAAATCCTCATCATCGGAGGAGCCATCGCCAACTTTACCGATGTGGCTAAAACCTTTACCGGTATCATCCAAGCTTTTGAGAAGTATGCGGATAAGATGAAAGATGTGGGCGTGCGTATCTATGTGCGACGGGGCGGTCCAAACTATGAAAAAGGGCTCAAAGATATCCAAGAGGCGGCCCAGAGGCTAGGACTTCCTATTAAAGTTTTTGGCCCTGAGACCCATATTACCGATATCGTTCGTATGGCACTCGAAGACGACAAAGCAAAAGCATAAGGAGAGGGAATGGGACTATTTACACGAGATACACAAGCCATTTTTTGGAATAACAACCGAAGCGCCATCCAGCGTATGCTCGATTACGATTATGTCATCAAGCGGGACAAGCCCTCAGTAGCGGCTATTGTAGCGCCTACAAGCTCGAATAAATTCGATAAATTTTTCTTTGGCACCGATGAGGTGATGATTCCAATCTATAGAAGCACCGAAGAGGCAGCTGCGGCTCATCCAAACGCCGACGTGCTTTTAAACTTCGCCTCTTTTCGGACGGCTTACGACGTGACGATGGACGCTCTTAAATTGCCCCAATTTAAGACTATCATGATCACGGCCGAGGGGATCCCTGAGCGACTCGCTCGTATTATGAATAAAACGGCTAGGGACAAAGGCGTGCTCATCATCGGTCCAGCTACCGTTGGGGCTATTACCCCCGGAGCCTTCAAAGTGGCCAACATCGGTGGAACCATCGAAAATATCGTCAAATCCAAGCTCCATCGACCCGGAAGCTGCGGTCTTGTGACTCGAAGCGGGGGGCTGTTTAACGAGCTTTGTAATATCATAGCTCTCAATGCCGATGGTATTGCCGATGGTGTGGCGATTGGTGGGGACAGATTTGTCGGCTCTGTTTTTGTCGACCATCTGCTTCGTATGGAAAAAGACCCCAATGTCAAATATATGCTTTTGCTTGGCGAAGTTGGGGGACGAGAAGAGTATAAAGTGATCGAAGCGGTCAAAAGCGGCAAGATAACCAAGCCGGTCATTGGCTGGTGTATCGGAACGATCGCCGAGCACTTTAGCAGTGGAGTGCAGTTTGGGCATGCGGGAGCGAGTGCCAACGCCGACGAAGAGACCGCCGTGGCAAAAAACAAAGCGATGAAAGAGGCGGGTATCCATGTGCCCGATAGCTTTAACGATTTGCCCCATGTCATAAAAGGTGTCTATGAAGAGCTTCGAGGCGAGGGCGTGATCAAAGATATCGAAGAGCCCGAAGTTCCGCCAATCCCTGAAGATTTTGCCAAAGCTTTGAAAGCGGGCAAAGTGCGACGACCCAAACATTTTGTCTGTACCATCAGTGATGACAGAGGCGAAGAGGCCACATATGCTGGCTATCCTATCAGCTCCGTGGCCACTCCAGATACTGGTAAAACGATTGGCGATGTGATCAGTCTGTTGTGGTTTAAAAAGGTCTATCCACGATGGGCAGTCGATTTTATCGAGACCGTTATCAAAACCGTAGCCGACCATGGTCCGGCCGTAAGTGGAGCGCATAACGCTAAAGTAACGGCGCGTGCCGGCAAGTCCGTAGTGGAGAGTCTTGTGACCGGACTTTTGACTATTGGTCCACGCTTTGGTGGGGCAATCGATGGTGCAGCAAAATATTTTAAGTATGCGTACGATAATAATATGAGTCCGGCGGAATTTCTTAACTATATGAAAAAGCAAGGAATTCCAATTCCTGGTATTGGGCATAGAATCAAATCCGTGCGAAATCCGGATAAAAGGGTTGAGGGGCTCAAAAAATTTGCAAAAGAGCATTTTCCATCCACTCCATTGCTCGAATACGCTTTGGAAGTGGAAAAGCTCACAACAAGCAAAAAAGACAATCTTATTCTCAATGTGGATGGAACGATTGGGATTTTGATGGTAGATATGTGGCGCGCCTTGGGATATAGCGAAGAGGAGATAGACGAGTTTATCGAAAGCGGTACGCTCAACTCCTTTTTTATCCTCGGGCGAACGATTGGATTTATCGGTCATGTTCTGGACGAAAAACGACTTGGTATGCCGATGTATCGCCATCCATTTGACGATATTCTCTACGACGTGCAAAAAGCCGAAGAGATCAAATGATCTTCCCCGGCTTTTGCCGGGAAAAAGGTATGAAAAGAGCTTTTACACTTGTTGAGTTGATCTTCGTTATCGTTGTCATCGCCATATTAGCGGGCGTAGTAGCTCCTCGATTACAGACAGACTCTTTGATACATGCTAGGAGGATTTTTATCGATACGCTGCGCTATGCCCAACATCTCGCGATGGTAGATGACAAATACACCCCCTCGACAAATCTCTCTTTGTACGGCGATGCTGTAAAGCGAAAAAAAGATGCAAAGTTTTGGTTTAAAAAGTGGTGGATGTTTTATATCTCAAACAACACCGCCCATCCCGTACTGGTCGTCTTTTCCGATACGCCCTCGGCAAACGGAAGCAATCAAGAGTTTAACAACTACCCGTATTATAAAGAGGTGGCCAACGAGGCTTCCCAAAATAAAAAGGTGATGGGAAAATCTTTTAACGCTGCCACGGATGCTAAATATGTGGATAAATCTTTGGATCTTTTAGAGTCGTATGGCGTAAAGAAAGTGCTCATACACACTCCTTGCCCCCATAACAAGACAAGACTCGCTTTTGATGAGCTTGGGCGACCCCATTGCGTGCAGCAAAAAAGCTCTTCTAACGCTACTCCATATAAAAATATCCTCAACGGCGTGGTTACTTATACTCTGTGCAAGGATGAGGGCTGCGAAGAGAATGCTTCAGTTTGCGTAGTGGCTCGAACGGGGTATATCCACTCTTGTAACTAAGGGTTTTAGCCTTGCTTTTTGAGAGGATCATTCATTTTTGAGACCTTTTTAGATACAATGTCGAGCAAAAAAGGTTTACGATGGCAAAGATGTGGTCTGGCCGTTTTACGAAAGAATCGAGTCGATTGCTTGATGAGTTTAACGCCTCCCTTTTGTTTGATAAAACGCTGTATGAACAAGATATTCAAGGCTCTATGGCCCATGCGAAGATGCTGGGTCAACAAGGGATTTTGGATACGGAAGAGGTCAATGCAATCATTGAGGGATTGCAACAGATAAAAAAAGAGATCGAGTCGGGAACTTTTGAGTGGAATATCAAAGATGAAGATATCCATATGGCTATCGAGAAACGCTTGACCGAGCTTATCGGCGCGGCGGGGAAAAAGCTCCATACGGCAAGAAGCCGAAACGATCAAGTAGCTTTGGATTTTCGACTCTATGTACTGCAAAAAGATCTTTATTTCGTCTCTTTATTGGAAAACCTTATCCAAACCTTTGTGGATTTGGCCAAAAAATATAAAGGCGTGCTTTTGCCGGGAATGACCCATTTGCAGCATGCCCAGCCTATTAATTTTGCTTATCATATGTTGGCGTATGCGAGTATGTTTAAAAGGGATATCGAACGCTTTTTGGATTCGTATGAGCGAAATAACTACTCCCCTTTAGGCTGTGCGGCGTTGGCTGGAACCCCCCATCCCATAGATAGGGAATTTACGGCCAAAGAGCTAGGGTTTAAAGCCCCGACGATCAACTGCCTCGATAGCGTGAGTGACAGGGATTTTGCATTGGAGATCCTTTTTAATATCGCTACGATGATGATGCATATCTCTAGACTTGCCGAAGAGCTGATATTGTGGAGCAGTTATGAGTTTGGGTATATTACGCTAAGCGATGAGTACGCTACGGGCAGCTCCATTATGCCCCAAAAGAAAAATCCAGACGTACCGGAACTTTTGAGGGGAAAAACGGGAAGAGCCTATGGCAATCTTATGGCTCTGCTGACCGTGATGAAAGGGTTGCCTTTGGCGTATAATAAAGATATGCAAGAGGATAAAGAGGGGGTTTTTGACAGTGTTCACAACGCTCAAATCTCCTTGATTATTTTAAATGAAATTTTAAAGACGATGCAAGTCAATCAAAAAAGGATGTATCAGGCTACGAAAGTGGGACATTTGAGTGCTACCGATCTAGCCGATTATCTCGTCCAAAAACTGCATATCCCTTTCCGTGAAGCCCATCACATCACTGGTCGGGCAGTCGCTTTGGCCGAAAAATTGGGTAAGGATATAAGCGATTTGAGCTTAGAGGAGCTCCAAAAGGTAGATCCAAGAATTCAAGAGGATATTTTATCGTGTCTTGATATCAAAAACTCAATGGAAGCAAGAGATTCCTATGGAGGTACCGCTACTAGGCAGATAGAAAAACAGATAGCCTATTTTGAGGATTTTTTGTCTAGGCTCAAGAGAGATTCTTGAGCTTAGACATACTTTTTGGCTTCCTCTTTGATGGCTTGATACGGCCATGTGAGCTTGGCTCCCCCCAACATATGAAAATGTAGATGCATTACCTCTTGTCCCCCGTCTTTGCCGTTGTTGGTGATGAGGCGGTAGCCTGTTTTGTCCAACTCGAGCAATTTGGCTACTTCTTGAATGAAAGGAGTCATCTTGGTCATGACTTCTGGCGGTGTGGACTGGAAATTTTCGATATGGTGTTTGGGGATGATAAGAATATGGATAGGAGCTTTTGGATTGATATCGTGAAACGCCAAAAACTCATCATTTTCCAAAACTTTGTTAGCGGGAAGCTCTCCTGCGACAATTTTACAAAAGACACACATACACACTCCCTTATCTTTTTATAATCATAATTATACTATTATACTTTAAATAAAATTTTGCCAATGAGGTGCTGATTGAAGGACTGGAAAGAAAAGATACAAAATGCACAAAGTCTCGATGAGATCGAAAGGATTCGTATAGAGCTTTTTGGTAAAAAGGGCTATTTTGCCAAAGAGTTTGAGCGGCTAAAAACTTTGCCAAAGGATCAAAAGCCGGTTGTGGCAAAAGAGCTCAATAGTGCCAAGAACACTCTTTTTCAGGCGTTACAGCAAAAAAAAGAGGAACTTTTGGCCAAAGAGATCCAACGAAAATTACAAAGCGAAAAGATCGATGTCTCTTTGTATAGTGTAAGCGGATACAAAGGGGCTGTACATCCGGTCCAGCATACGATGGATAAGATTATAGAGTATTTTACCGCTCTGAACTATGCCGTAGAGGCGGGGCCGCTGGTAGAGGAGGATTTTTACAACTTCGAGGCGTTAAATCTTCCTAAACATCATCCTGCCCGTGATATGCAAGATACTTTTTATTTTCAAGATGGCAAGCTTCTTCGTACCCACACGTCGCCGGTACAGATTCGTACGATGCTTTCTCATCAGCCTCCCATTCGGATGATTAGTCCCGGAGCCGTTTTTCGAAGGGATTTCGACCTCACCCACACACCGATGTTTCATCAAGTCGAAGGACTTGTGGTGGATGAGGCGGGTAAAGTCTCCTTTGCCAATCTAAAATTTGTTTTAGAAGACTTTTTGAAATATATGTTTGGAGATGTGAATATACGCTTTAGACCCAGCTTCTTTCCCTTTACCGAGCCCAGTGCGGAAGTGGATATTAGCTGTATCTTTTGTGAGGGTGAGGGGTGTCGAGTCTGCTCTTATACCGGATGGCTGGAAGTTTTGGGGTGTGGTATGGTAGATCCAAATGTTTTTGACGCAGTGGGGTATAAAGATGTGAGCGGATACGCTTTTGGACTTGGAGTGGAGCGATTTGCGATGCTTTTGCACCGAATTGGCGATTTACGTAGCCTTTTTGAGGGTGATTTGAGATTATTGGAGCAGTTTCGATGATAGTGACAAGAAAATGGCTAGAAGAGTGGATCGATTTAGAGGGTATTTCGACTCAAGAGATCATCGATACGTTCAATAGTATCGGATTGGAAGTGGCCCAGTACAAGAAGTTAGAAATTCCCGATGGTGTCGTAGTAGGAAGAGTGCTCTCTTGTCAAAAGCATCCTAACGCCGATAAACTCAATATTTGTACGGTCGATGTAGGCCAAGAGACTCTTCAGATTGTTTGTGGAGCGAGCAACGTCAAAGATGCCCAGTATGTGGCGGTAGCGAAAGTCGGAGCGGTGCTTCCTGGCGATTTTGCGATCCAGCCTGCAAAGCTTCGAGGAGTAGAGAGTTTTGGAATGATTTGCTCCTCTCAAGAGTTGGGGCTTCCCGAGATGGAAAAGGGTATTATGATTTTAGATGAGAGTATCGGGGAGCTAGTAGTTGGAAAAGAGCTCAAAGAGTATGAGCTGCTCAACGATGAGGTAATCGAGATCGAGCTTACGGCCAATAGAGGAGATTGTCTGAGCGTACAGGGGATCGCTAGAGAGCTCAATGCGATATACGCCCGTCCCGTTAAAGAAAAAAGGGTGGATCACGGCTCGAACATCCGTATGGGAATTGGCCGTTTGCTTGGTATCGCTCCAGAAGGAGGGATCGATTCGAATTTATTATATAAAGCTTTTAAGGCCGATGGCTTTACCAATCCGCTGCTCATCCGTTTTCGGGTGGCTTTGACGGGCGAGTCCTTTGAAAATCCGGCCGAGCTTTTTGGCTACTACGTAACCCATAGTACGGGAGTGTTAACAAGGGTATACGGGTATAGTTTTTTTGCACCGCAGGGGGCCATTTGCGTCAAAAAAGATGAGCAAAAGTATGATGCGGTCTATGGCGAGGGGAAAGGGAGCGTCATAGGCGTTATCCAGTACGATTGCTCCAAACCAAAAGAGAATGAGGAGAGTTTTATCATAGAGTCAAGCTACATCGATCCACAGATCATCTCTAAAAAGATGTTCGAGCATCCCATAAAGAGTGATTGGAGCTTTTATCGTAGTAGCAGAGGGAGCGATCCGAGAGTAAAAATCGGGATAGAGTTTGCAAAATATCTTTTAGAGTCGTACTATCCTCAGACGCAGATGTATTCTGGGACCCACGAAATTATAAAAGAGCTCGAAAGAAAGGCGATTAAGATCCAATTTTCTATTCTTTATGATCTCATCGGTCAAGAGATTGATAAGAGCGAGATCGTAGAGATCCTTAAAGCCTTAGGTTTTACTATTATGAGTTTAGACGAAGAGGCGATGGTGCTTAAAACGCCAATCTACCGACACGATATCCAAAATCTTCAGGATGTGGCCGAGGAGATCGTACGCATCTACGGGATCGATAACATTCTTTCCCAACCTCTTCTTTTTAAAGAGGCTAATCGTATTACAAAAACCTATGAGCAGTACCAAAAAGCCAAGCAGCTTCGCTATCTTAGCGTCTCTCAAGGGTTTTTTGAGACGGTAAGCTACCTCTTTACCAATAAAGAGAAGTTAAAAAAGTTTGGATTTGAAACGTTGCAAAAAGAGCAAGATCTGCTCAATCCTATCACTAAAGAGCTTGATACCTTGCGTCCTTCGCTCATCCCCAATCTTTTGGATCAGACGATTGCCAACATACGCAATGGAAAAAAACGGGTGGCGCTTTTTGAAATAGGTATGGTTTTTGGGAGCGATAGGGAGCAAAAGCAAGAATTTGCCCTTGTACACTCTGGTCATAAAGAACCAGAAAGCCTAACGAATCAAGGTAAGCCCGCAGAGATAGACTTTGGCGGATTTGTCAAGGAATTAGCCGGCATACTGGGGGATTTTGATCTCAAAGAAGTTGAGACGACGTATAATCTGATGCACCCTTTCCAATCTGCCGCTATCGTGCAAAAAGGTAAAAAGATAGGAGTCCTTTATAAGCTCAACACTACGCTGCAAGAAGAGCTCGATTTGCCAAGTACCTATATGGCCCAAATAGATTTTGATGCCTTGGATCTGCACTATCCAAAAGCAAAAGGCTACTCGGTTTACCAGCTTTCATTCAAAGATTTGAGTCTTTTGGTGGATAAGGATATACCCTATGCCAAGATAGCCGAGGTTTTGCAGAGTGCGGTACCAAAAGAGGTGAAGAGATTTTATCCTATCGATATATATGAGGATGAGAGTTTGGGAGAGAAAAAGAGCGTCACGCTTCGGTTTGCGATCCAATCGGATGCAAAGACGCTAACCGAAGAGGAGATCGCTCAAATAATGGGAGGTATCTTGGATGCATTGCAAACCGGGCTAGGAGTACAATTACGATGAAAAGAGTACGAGTCGCTCCGGCTGCGAGTTTTGATATGGAAATTAAGAGTATCGCGCCGGATAAATCGATCTCCCATCGAAGCGCGATGTTTTCACTGCTGAGCGATCGTCCCTCCACTATTCGCAACTATTTGAAGGCAGAAGATACTCTCCATACCCTCCATATTGTACAAGAGCTTGGAGCTACCATAAAAAAAGAGGGTGGGACTTTAACGATTACGCCCCCCTCTAGCCTCAAAGAGCCTGAGGATATTTTAGATTGTGGCAACAGCGGTACGAGCATGCGGCTCTTTTGCGGTTTGTTAGCCGGGATCGATGGATTTTTCGTCCTTACCGGAGATAAGTATCTGCGCTCTCGTCCCATGGCTCGGGTGGCGGTACCTTTACGAAGCATCGGAGCGAAGATTGATGGGCGAGAGAGGGGGAATAAAGCCCCTTTGGCGATTCGGGGGAACGCCTCTTTAGAAGCTTTTGAGTATGATAGCCCTATCGCTTCGGCTCAAGTCAAAAGCGCTTTGATTTTGGCCGCTCTTCGGGCAAAGGGGGCGTCAAAATATTCTGAGCCAAAGCGTAGTCGCGATCATACCGAGCGGATGTTACAAGGTATGGGGGCAAAGTTACAGACTAAAGCCAACGATGATCGTTATGCAGTGTTTGTAGAGCCTTTGAGAGAGCCTTTGGAGCCTTTGGATATCAAGATACCAGCCGATCCTTCGAGCGCTTTTTTCTTTGCGGTGGCTGCGGCCATCGTCCCGGGTAGTCGGGTAGTGCTCAAAAATCTTACTTTAAATCCTACCCGAATAGAAGCGTATAAAGTACTGCAAAAAATGGGGGCTCAAGTGGAGTTTGTGCAAAAAGAGGACAGATACGAGCCAATAGGCGATATCATCGTCTCGTATGGCAAGTTACATGGGGTGGAGGTGTATCAAAACATTCCTTGGCTTATTGACGAGCTGCCAGCACTCTCCATCGCTATGGCGGTGGCAAAGGGGAAAAGTGTGGTACGAAACGCCAAGGAGCTACGAGTCAAAGAGAGCGACCGTATCGCTTGCGTGGTGGAAAATCTTAAAAGGTGTGCGATTCAAGCAAGAGAGCTTGAGGATGGCTATGAGATCAAAGGAGGGGAGCTCCATCCAGCTCATATAGATAGTTGTGGGGATCATCGTATAGCTATGAGTTTTTTGATTGCCGGGCTAGTATGCGGGATGGAGGTAGAAGATACTCAGTGTATCGAGACCTCTTTTCCAAATTTTTTGGAGCTTTTGAGTCAGATAAGCGAGGTGCGTCTTGGAGATTAGGCTGGCTAAGAGTTACGGATTTTGTTTTGGGGTCAAGCGTGCCATAAAAATCGCCGAGGAGAGTCCCCATAGCGTCACTTTTGGGCCTTTGATCCACAACAAAAACGAAATTCGGCGCTTAAAAGAGCGTTTTGATGTAGGTTTGGTGGAGAATGTGGAGGAGATAAAGCCCAAAAGCAAAGTAGTGATCCGAACCCACGGAATACCAAAACCTTTGTTGGAAGATTTACAAAGCAAAGAGGTAGAGGTAATAGATGCTACTTGTCCTTTTGTGACCAAACCCCAAGAGATCGTTGCCAAGATGAGCGAGGAGGGGTATAGTGTGGTTATTTTTGGCGACAAGGAACATCCAGAAATCAAAGGGGTGATGAGCTATGCTAAAGATCCGATAGTTGTACTTCGAGTAGAGGAGCTCTATGGCAAGCCGCTTAAGGAACGGGTGGCTACGGTAGCACAAACCACAAGAAAGTTTGAAGAGTATCAAAAAATCGTCAATTACTTGATGCAGCATAAAAAAGAGGTACGGGTTTTTAATACTATCTGCAATGCCACTTTTGAAAATCAAGACGCGGCGAGGGAGTTGAGTCAAGAGGCGGATGTAATGATTGTTATAGGGGGGAAAAATTCCTCCAATACCAAACAGCTCTTTAATATCTGTAAAGAGCACTGCAAAGAGAGTTATCTCATAGAAAACGCTCAAGAGCTCAA
Source organism: Campylobacterota bacterium (assembly GCA_015494715.1). GTDB lineage: Bacteria > Campylobacterota > Campylobacteria > Campylobacterales > Nitratiruptoraceae > Nitratiruptor. Next base: position 19,279 of record WGAT01000102.1, on the reverse strand, counting down.
AAAACAGTGGTTCGAGGGTAAAAAATTGTGTGGAATTACCGCAGGAGCTTCGACTCCTAACTGGATAATTGAAGAAGTTATAGAAAATATAAAGAAATTTAAAGTATAATTAGCAAAACTTTTATCAAGGGAAAAGATTCATGGAAGAAAAGATCAATCAGGACGTAGAGAGCGTAAGCCACAAGGGCGTGGAAAACGGTAACGAGGATTTTGCGAAAATGCTCGAAGAGCACGAGAATCAGCGAAGTGAGTCGAGAATAATCGATGGGGTGATCGTAGAGATTCAAGACAATGAGCGGGTGCTTGTGGATGTGGGCGAGAAGCAAGAGGGTATCTTGAATATCAACGAGATTAAAGACGCCGAGGGCAATGTGATCTATAAAGTAGGCGATACGCTCAAGGTACTAGTCTCCGGCCATCGCAACGAGCGGCCTATCATCTCCCACAAGAAAGCTTTGGCCAAACAAAAGGTTAAGGAATTTATCCAATCCAATAAAGAGAATATGGAGAATTTGGAGGTCGAGGGTGTTATCGTCGCAAAGAACAAGGGCGGTTATATCGTAGAAAATGAGGAGGGCGTGCAATTTTTCTTGCCAAATTCTCAAAGCTTTTTCAAGAACAAGCCTGAAATTGGCAGAAAAGTGACGGCTAAAGTCCTCAAGATGGACGAGGGGAGCGATTCGATCGTAATTTCGAGAAAAAAATATCTCCAAGATATTTTTCAACACCGAAAAGAGGTGATAGATGAATTGATGAGAGAGGGGCGAGTCGTAGAAGGAACCATTAAAAAGATTACCAATTACGGAATGTTTGTCGAAGTGGCTCCAAATGTAGAAGGACTCGTACATTACAACGAGATCAGCTACAAAGGGCCCGTCAATCCGGCCAAATATTTTGAAGAGGGACAAAAGGTCAACGTCAAAGCGATCGATTATGATAGCGAAAAAAATAGACTCTCCCTCTCCATCAAAGCTACGCAGCCAGATCCTTGGGAAGAGATCAAAGGCGAACTTGAGCCCGGGGACATCATCAACGTAACGATTAGCAATATCGAGCCCTATGGAGCTTTTGTGGATCTTGGCAACGATATCGAGGGACTTTTGCATGTGAGTGAGATGAGCTGGGATAAGCGGCCCAAAAATCCAAAAGAGTATGTGGAAGTGGGACAACAGCTCGATGTGGAAGTGATTGAAATCGATACGGAAAATCGAAAACTTCGAGTATCGAGAAAAACTCTGTTGCCAAAACCTTTTGAAGAATTTATGAACAAATACAAAGAAGGTGACGTGGTAGAGGGCGAGATCACTTCATTGACAGATTTTGGGGCGTTTGTGCGCATCGGTAATGTAGAGGGGCTTTTGCACAATCAAGATATTGGTTGGGAAAAGGGTCAAAAGGCAAAAGACCTCTTTAATGTCGGCGATAAGGTAGAGGTCAAAATTGCTCGAATAGATAAGGATAAGGAGCGAATTTCTCTGGATAGAAAGTCTTTACTCGAGAGCCCTTTGGAAAAATTTGCCAAAACGCATAAAGTTGGAGATATCGTCAAAGGAAAGGTAAAAGACATCAAAGATTTTGGTGTTTTTGTATCTTTGGACGAAAATGTAGACGCATTGATTAGAAACGAAGATTTGGCCCCCTTGAAAAAAGAGGAGCTCCAGCCCGGCGATGAAATTGAGGGCGTGATCTCATATTTGGATACGAAAAATAATCGTCTAAGAGTTTCCGTACGGCGTCTTGAGAGAGTCAAAGAGCGAGAGGCTCTCAAAGAGTTTAATAAAGAGGATGAGGGTACGACGCTTGGCGAAATTCTCAAAGAAAAACTGGATAAGTAAGGCGTGTAATGGAAAAGAAAAAGATAGTCGTTTGCGACCATCTGCATAAAAGAGCCCGAGAGATCCTTGCAAAAGAGCAAGATATCGAGTATGTGGATGCGGCGGATGTGCCCAAGGGTGCGCCGCTATACGAGGTGATCACGGATGCGGATGTGATCATTACCCGCAGCTCCACCCCTGTAGATAAAGAGCTCCTCTCCCATGCCAAGAAACTCAAGGCGATCGTACGAGCGGGCGTTGGGGTAGATAATGTGGATATGGAAGAGTGTAGCAGACGAGGGATTATCGTGATGAACGTCCCCACCGCCAATACCATTGCCGCCGTAGAGCTCACATTTGCCCATATGCTTGCTTGTATGCGAGCTTTTCCCTATGCACACAATCAGCTAAAACTTGAGCGGATTTGGAAGCGGGAGGCTTGGATTGGCAACGAGCTCAAAGACAAAAAGCTTGGCATCATAGGGTTTGGCAATATCGGTAGCAGGGTTGGGAAACGGGCTTTGGCTTTTGAGATGGACGTAATCACCTACGACCCCTATATTCCTCCTGAAAAAGCCACCAACATGGGGGTAAAGTATACCACTGATTTTAACGATATTTTGCAGTGTGACATCATCACGATCCATACCCCAAAAAATAAAGAGACGATCAATATGATCGATCGCCCAGAGATTGAGAAGATGAAAGATGGGGTTGTACTTATCAACTGCGCAAGGGGTGGACTCTATAACGAAGACGCTCTGTATGAGGGCTTAAAAAGTGGCAAGATCAAGTTTGCCGGTATCGATGTTTTTGCAAAAGAGCCTGCTACGGATAATAAATTGTTAGAGCTTGATAACGTTACCGTTACGCCTCATCTTGGAGCAAATACGCAAGAGTCTCAGCAAAAGATCGCCGAGGGTGCGGCAACCCAAGCGCTTGAGGCTGTACGAGGCATTAGCTATCCCAATGCTTTGAACTTGCCTATTCGTGAAGATCAGATGCCACCGTTTGTCAAGCCATATCTAGAACTTACGCAAAAAATGGGCTTTTTGGCGGCTCAGGTCAACAAGGGGGCTTTTAAATCCATAAAAGTGATAGCCGAGGGTGAGATTGGCGATTATATTGATTCGCTTGTCACTTTTGCGACCGTAGGGGCGCTCAAAGAGTCTTTGGGGGAATCTATAAACTATGTCAATGCGGAGTTTGTGGCCAAAGAGCGTGGTATCGATATCTTTAGCAAAACTACTCCTGAAGTAAGCGGTTATAAAAATCGCGTACGAGTGAAGCTTACTACCGATAAAGATGTAATCGAAATTAGTGGGACGATCTTTGAAGAGAATGTCCAGCGAATCGTAGAGATAAATAACTTCGCTTTGGATGTGGAACCAAAGGGTAAAATGATCCTGTTTAAAAATACTGATGTGCCCGGAGTAATCGGGGATGTGGGTATGATTTTGGCTAAACATAATATCAATATCGCCGATTTTCGTTTGGGACGAGATGATCATGGACTTGCCCTAGCCGTAATTATAGTCGACGATGACGTGCCCAAAGAGGTCCTCCAAGAGCTCTCCAATCTTAAAGCCTGCCTTTCCGTATCCTATGCGATATTGTAAGAGGTTTTTTCCTCTTACTCTTCTTAATAGACCCCTAAGTTATAAAAATATATAATCAAACCAATTATTTTTTATTTTTACCCAATAGAGTGGAGGCTGCATGAAGAAGATATTCTTGACCCTCATTTTTTGTAGTTTTGCGTTTGCGAAACTTCAAGATTTGACCCTAAAGGAGGCCTTGGAGCTGCTGGCCAAAAACAATACCCAAATAAAGATAGCCAAGCTCGAAGAGCGTATGGCAGCTTTTGACGAAAAGATCGCCCAAAGCTATAATTACGGCTCGTTAAACCTTATTTTCAATGCCCTAAGGAGCAATGATGCGGGCAATGTTTTTGGTTTCAAGCTCCAATCTCGGGAGGCGAAATTCGTCGATTTTGGATTTGATCAATTTCTAGCCCCTATGGGACAGGTGCTAGAGGCTATGAATGCCCATCCGGGCGGACTACCCCAAGGTTTTACCCAGCAGATGGGCTCAATCCTCAACATAGAGCCTAAAAAGCTCAATTTTCCCAAGGCAAGGAATCATTTCCAAACCAAAATTCAGTATCAGCTTCCTTTGTATACCGGTAATAAGCTTACGATGTACAAAAAGATTATGGATGCCATGAAGAAGATGAAGCATCTAGATCTTAAGAAAATGAAAAACGAGATGGTCTATCAGACAAAAAAGACTTTTTACGATATTACGTTGGTTGAAAACTACATCAAAAATCTTCGAATCATCAAAAAGAATATGGATCGTTTGGAAAATATCATCAAAAACTTTAAAGCCGAAGGATACGCCAAAGATACCGATGTGCTAGAGGTGGAGGCGAAAAAGGCGGAAGTGGCGAGCTATTTGAATCAGGCCAAACTCAATCGAGCCCTTGCCTATCAATATTTGAGTTTTTTGATTGACGAAGAGGTAGAGAGTATCCATCATGTGGGTGAGATTGCTCCGCTACCCGATGAACCGACCCAAAAATTGGTAGAGCGTACCATCGATATACAAAAAGTGCGTCTTGGTCAAAAGATCACTTCGTACAACGTCCATCTGAAAAAGAGCGGTTTGTATCCGATGGTAGGCGCTTTTGGAGAGTATGGAAGTGCAGATGACGAACTGGTGCATAAATTTTTGGATAAGGACGCCTATACTATAGGGGCTCAGCTTAAATGGAATCTTTTTGCGGGCGGTAAAACGAATGCAGAGGTTCAAAAGGCAAAAATCCAAAAGATGAAAATGGATGAGCAGTACGATTTGGCAAAAAGAGGATTGGCCTTAAAAATCAACCAAATCAAAACCTCTGTAAAAAGCAAAGACTTCGATATCCAAGCGCAGTCTAAGCAGTACGAACTGGCCAAAAAAATCTATCAAATGTATGAGGAGAAATATAAAGAGGGGATAGAGCGTATTAGCAACGTCCTCATCAAACAATCTGAAGAGATTCAGGTATTGTTGCGTCTGTTAAAGAGCAAGACCGAACGAAACGAAAAGGTCTTTGAACTTGAGAGATTATTGGATAAGGAGAATAGATGAAAAAGATATTGCTGTTGCTCGTCTTTTGCGGAGCACTTTTAGCTAAAGGTTTGAGTCTATCGGGTACGGTCGTTAGTGACGATACGAAAATGCTAGGTACCCGTTACATGGGATTTGTCAAAAAGGTTTATGTAAGTGAGGGGGACTGGGTCAAAAAGGGACAGATTTTGTATGTGATCGATTCTAAAGAGATCGATCTGGCCAAATCCCAAGTGGAGCTTATGATTTCTCAAGCCAGACTAGCCATCGCTATGAATGAGAATATGTATCAATTTGCCAAGCGAAACTATGAGCGAAATAAAAGACTCTATCAAAAAGGGATGGTCTCAAAGTTTGATCTAGAAAAGATTGAGCTGATGTACAAAAACACTAAAAATATGGTCCAAATAGCTAAAAAGCAACTCGAACAGGCCAAAGCGAAATTAGCCGAAGTGCTGCATCAATATGAGTATCTTAAGATCAAAGCGCCCAATGATGGTGTCATCATCCAAAAAAATGTCAAAGAAGGACAACTGACAATTCCGGGGTATCCGGGTATGGTGTTAACGACTTTGGATAATCTCAAAGTAGTAGCGCAAATTAGTGAAAGCAATCTGAAAAACATCAAAATCGGACAAAAAGTGGCGATCTATATCCCCTCTTTGGGTTATGAAGCTATGGGTACGCTGACTTCCATTATCCCTGCCGCCAATCCTATGACTCATAAATTTAAAGTGAAAGTCTCTTTTAGAAAAGATAAAGGCGTAACGATTATTCCCGGAATGTATGCCAAGCTTACATTTGAATAGGAGAGGGTATGAGTGAAATAAAATGTACATACAAGCCAAAAGATATTGCCGGAAAGCTGGCCCTTATCTTTTTACATAATCCTCTTACGCCACTTCTTGCCGTTTTTTTGCTAGCCATTGGATATCTTTCGCTAGAGATTATGCCAAGGGAGGAAGATCCCCAAATCGCCATTAGCGGTGGGGCCGTGATCGTACCGATGCCCGGAGCCACCCCCAAAGAGATAGAAAATGTGATTGTCAAACCCTTAGAAGAGAAGATTAGGGAGATCAAAGGGGTTGAATATATTTATGGTATTGCCAAACATAATGTGGGTATCGTCAATGTGCAGTACTATATCGGACAAAACAGGGAGATATCTAACCTCAAGCTCTATGACAAAGTGATGCAAAATATGGATATGCTCCCAAAAAACGCGATGCAGCCGCTGGTCAAGCCCTTTGATATCGATATCGATATCCCTATCCTTACATTTGCTTTTTACAAAAAAGATCCCAAGCTCAGTGATGGAGAGTTTTACAAACTCATACGCCAAATAAAATATGAGGTCAACAGAGTCAAAAACGTTTCCAAAACGGCTCTCAAAGGGGCCCATAAAAGGCAATTTAATATCCTAGTCGACCTTGGTAAGCTTACAGGCTACCATCTCTCTATGGGTCAGATTATGCAAGCGATCGGCTCGGTGGCCAAGGAGGTCCCAGAGGTTAAAGATCGTACAAAAGACAAAAAAATCGTTATCTTTGGCGTACCAAACGCTATTGAAAGCGTAGAGGATGTAAAAAATATTATGGTTGCCAATTATATGGGCTCGCCCGTATACATCAAAGACATCGCCAAAGTCGAAGACGGCACCGATATCCAAAATTTCAAAGAGGCGCTGATCTGGACTAAAGATTTGCATACCAAACCCCAATATACTTTAGAAGTGAGCAAACTCAAAGGCACCAACGCCGTTTTTGTAGCCAACGATGTGCTGGCTTTGATGAAAGAGCTTAAGCCCAAGTTGCAAAAAGAGGGGATTGGGTATGTGCTTACGAGAAACTACGGCAAAAGGGCGAACGATGCGGTCAACGAGCTAGTCGACCACTTGCTGATTACCATTGCCATTATTGCGGTGATGCTGGTCTTTTTCCTCGGTTTCAAAGAGGCGCTCATCGTGACCTTTACCGTTCCGGCTATCTTGTCGCTGACGCTTTTTGTGGCCTATATCACAGGCCAATCCATCAACAGGATTACGCTTTTTGCTTTTTTGCTCTCTTTAGGGCTTTTGGTGGATGCGGCGATTATCGTTATCGAGAATATCCACAGACATCTACATGAGCACGATGCGGTCTATAAGGATATGGATACGATTTTGGTAGAGGCTACCGATGAGATTGGGGCACCGACCAATGTAGCTACCATAGCCATCATTCTTACGATGGTGCCGATGGCTTTTGTAGGGGGAATGATGGGAGAGTTCATGAAGCCGATCCCTTACAACGTTCCTGTAGCCCTTTTGGCATCACTGCTCGTAGCGTATATCTTTACGCCATATCTTTCTAAAAAACTGCTCAAAAAACCGCATATGCATCACCACCATCACCATTTCCAAAAAGAGGAGAAACTGCCTAAATGTGATATTGATGGAGGCAAACAGTGAAAAAGTTTGAGAAATTTATCTATAATATTTTAGACAGCAGACCAAAAAAGATATTGGTCATCACTATTATTTTAGCCTCTTTGGCCGCTTCGATACTGCTTATTCCTACCAAAGTAGTCTTGGTCAAGATGCTGCCGGGTAAAAGTGCCAATACCTTTAGCGTCTATATCGATCTGCCCAGCGGTAGCTCTATTGAAGAGACCAAAAGAGTGAATGAGTGTGTGCTCGATATTTTGAAAAAAGAGAAAGAGGTCACCGATATCGAGAGCTATCTTGGTATGGGTACTCCGCTAGATTATGCGGGACTGGTCAAAGGGAGCGCTTATAAAAACAGCGAAAATGTTGCCGAAATGGTGGTCAACCTTACCGATAAACATGAGCGAGAAGAGCGAAGCTACAATATGGTCCATCGTCTGCGCCCCGTCATCCAAAGCAGATGCGAGCCTTTGAAGAAAGGCACGAGTATCAAACTAGTGGAGCAGCCAGCAGGTCCTCCGACTCTTGCGGCGGTAGTGGCTGAAATCTATGGAAAGGACAATCAGGCTCGCCGAGAGTTGGCCAAAAAGGTAGCCGATATTTTTAGGCATACCAAAGGGCTTGTGGATGTGGATATTATGGAGGATGAGATCTTTAGAAAATACCATCTCAAGCCAAATATTGATAAGATCCAAAAGAGCGGATTGGCCGTGGAGCAGGTGCAAAAGATTTTGTATCTCGCTTTTGAAGGGATGGATGCGGGCGTCAAAAACAGCGAGGACTATCCCGCGCAGATCCCTCTGTTTTTGCGCCTAAGCGATGAAACCAGAAGAGTGGAGGACAAATCTCTCAAAGCCATACAAGCCAAACTCCAGTCTTTTGAGCTGATGAACCAAAAAGGGATGATGGTGCCTTTGCTTGAGGTGGTCGATATCGTACCCACCACCAACGAGCCAACTATCATGCACAAAAATCTCAGACGCTATACTAACGTAACGGCCGAGACCGATTTGGTCTCTCAAGTCTATCCGCTGTTGGATGCAAGAGCCAAAATAATCGAGCAGCTTGGTAAAGAGTACAAGATCGAGCCGACGGACTATCTGTTTAATCTTCGATTGACTGATAAGAAAACGGGAAAAGTTTTTGATCTCAAATGGGGCGGAGAGATGAAAGTGACCCTCGATACTTTCCGTGATCTAGGCCTTGCCTTCATAGCTGCGCTCGTTTTGATCTATCTGCTCATCGTGGTCTATTATAAAAGCTATACGCTTTCAAATATCGTGATGGCCGGAAGTTTTCTCTCCATCATCGGTGTGATTTTTGGGCATTGGGTAGCGGATTTGGTGACGCGAGACACCTTTTTCCTTACCGCTACTTCACTGATTGGTTTTATCGCTTTGATGGGGATCAGTTCTCGTAACTCCATCTTGCTTATCGATTTTGCCAAAGCGTTGATGGTAGAAAAACATATCCCCAAAAAACGCTCTATTGCGATAGCCACGGCTACTAGGGCCAGACCCATTATGCTCACAGCCATCGCTATTATCTTGGGCTCTGCCTTGCTAGCGAGCGATCCTATCTTTGGTGGGCTTGGTGTAGCACTCATCGGCGGTACCGTAGCGGCGGTTGTCGTTTCGCTCTTTTTTATCCCCGTTTTAATGGACAATGCCAAAGCGATGGATTTTACCGATGAGCAGACCAGAAGCGAAGAGGAGTTTAAATAATGGATTTTGGGAAGATTTTAATATTTTTGGGAATGACGCTCATCGTCTTTGGATTTTTTATCCACTATGTGGGTCGACTTCCCGGAGATATCTATATTAAAAGGGACAATTTTGTCTTCTATTTTCCCATCACCACCTCAATTCTTTTGAGCGTGGTGGCCTCTTTGCTTTTTTACATCTTTTTTCGATTCTTTCGGTAGGGTTTGGTATAATTGCAAAAACGAAGGAGCTGCAATGTCATATAGTATGAACGATTTAAAAAAGGGGCTTCGTATCGAGCTTGGCGGAGTGCCTTATAGAATCGTGGAGTATCAGCACGTCAAACCCGGTAAAGGGGCTGCATACGTGCGCACCAAGATTAAAAGTCTGGTAGATGGACGTGTACTTGAAAAAACTTTCCACGCTGGCGACAAAGCCGGTAAGCCCGATCTAGAGCAAACCACTATGCAGTATCTCTACGACGATGGTGAGAGCATGCACTTTATGGATACGACCAGCTATGATCAGATCGCGCTTTCTCACGAGCAGGTGGGTGAGGAGAATATCAAGTTTTTAAAAGAGGGGATGACCGTGGACATCCTTTTTCATAACGGCAAACCAATCTCTGTGGAGATCCCACCAGTGGTGGAGCTAGAGATCGTAGAGACTGCTCCGGCATTCAAAGGCGATACGGCCACGGGTGGTCGAAAGCCCGCTACTTTGGAGACTGGTGCCGTCATCCAGGTGCCTTTTCATATTCTTACCGGCGATGTGGTCAAAGTGGATACGATCGAGGGTAAATATCTCGAAAAAGTAAAATAGGAGGTAAGCCATGGCAAACGTACTTGTACCATTGGCCGATGGGTTTGAAGAGATCGAAGCGATGTCTATCATTGATGTATTGGCTCGTGCGGGCAATAATGTCACAGTGGCGGGTCTATTTGATAATGAGGTAGAAGGGGCTAATACCGGGCTCAAAGTCTTAGTCCATACCCTGCTCAAAGATGTGGATCCGGAAGATTTTGATCTTATGGTGTTACCCGGTGGACTTCCCGGAGCGGAGCATTTGGCCAAAAGTGAGCTAGTGCAAGAGTATATTCGCCGAATGAATGAGAGTGGCAAATATGTAGGAGCTATCTGTGCCGCTCCGTGGGCTTTGAAAGAGGCTGGCGTACTCGATGGCAAAAAGCACACCAACTATCCCGGTTTTGAGGAGAAAACCGGCGTGGATGGGTATGTGCCTGACCAAAAGGTGGTGATCGACGGCAATGTGGTCACATCCAGAGGTCCGGGTACCGCTATTTGTTTTGCATTGGAGCTTGTACGGCTTTTAAATGGTGAGGAGAAGTATCAAGAGCTTAAAAAAGCTTTGTTGGCGGATTACTGTTGATTGTACTCGCGCAAAGATCCCTCTTTTTGCGCGAGTTGAGTTAAGGTTGGCTCAAACTCTTCGATAATCTCTTTATTGTTATGCTTTCTTGCTCCTTTGAGCAAAATTGTGCACTTTTTCAAAGCTACTTCCAAAACTTTTGGATCGTTGATAAACGGGAGCATAGCTTTAATTCGCCACCGATCCATCCCGAAAAATTTATGGCTGAGCTGATCGGCATGGCCTCCATATTTGACTACAAGAGGCTCTGGGGAGTAGCCCACTTTATGTTTTCGTGTAATACGCAGCCACAGCTCATAATCCTCACACACCTCAAAATCCTCTCGAAAAAGTCCTACCTCTTCAAAGAGCTCTTTTTTGATAGCTACCGCCGAGGGGGAGATGAGGCAAAGATGCAAGGAGTCATAAAAGATATCGCCGCTCTTTTTTTGATGTTTTTTCTTTTTGTTCAAAAATTTGCCATTTTTGATCCAGATCTCTTCCGTTTGATGGATTTTGTACTCAGGATTGGCCTTGAAAAAATCGTATTGGTTTTGTAGCTTCTCTTTTTTCCATTCATCATCACTATCTAAAAAAGCGACAATCTTGCCCTGAGCTGCTTTAATGCCTCGATTTCTCGCCGCACTGACGCCTCTGTTTGGCTGACGGATCACCCGAATGGGATAGCGCTCCAATATCTTTGCCGTCTCGTCACTGGAGCCGTCATCCACTACGATGAGCTCGTAATCTTTAAAACTTTGTGCCAGTACCGATTCGATGGCTCGTGGCAGAGTAGCGGCTCTGTTGTAGGTAGGGATAATGACGCTAAAGGTTGGCGAGGTAGTGGGCGACTCCATCTTCATCGTTGCTCCTTGATAGTACGATATCGGCTCTTTCTTTCACTTCTGGTAAGGCATTGGCTACCGCCACGCTTCTCCCGGCATATGTAAACATTCCAATATCGTTGAGACTATCGCCAAATACCGTCACATCTTTGGCCAAGATGCCCTCGATCGCTTCGAGTCTTTTTAAAGCGTGGGCTTTGTCGCCTAGAGGATGCAAAAAGGTCAAAAAATGGCAGTTTTGATAGGGGTCTTTTGAGAGTTTGCTCTCCACATCACAAAGCTCTTTGACTCTTTTTTCGATGGTTTGGAGCTTCTCTTTTGGGCCAAGGTAGACCACTTTGAGATTTTTCTCCAGACCTCGAAGCTTTTCGATGCCTAGAACTCTTTTGTCGTTTTTATAGTTTTGCAGCAACTCTTTTTGGTAGATATTGAGCTTTTTGGGGTACAAAAATCGCTCGCTTGTGCCCTCGAGTCCCACGATGAGGGGTCTTTCGTCAAACTCTCGCTCCACCACATCGATACAGTGATCCACTGGCTCTTTGTCCAAAGCGTTAATGTGCAAGATCTCTCCATCGGGCGAGGTGATCATCGCTCCATCGAGTACGATCATAGGACGAGTCAAATGTAGCCCTTTGAGTAGCTTGGTGGCTCCCGTATAGCTTCTTGCCGTAGCGATTGTGCGAGGCTTATCGAAGCCGTTCCACACCTTTTTGCTAAAAGGGCTGAGGGTGAGATCACTGCGTAAAAACGTTTTATCCAAATCGGTGATAAAGTACTCCATTGTGGTACAATTGTACCAAAAAAGAGTCACAATGAGCCAAGAGCTGTTTGAAGAGCGGATCAAAAGAATAGAGCCTAAAATTTTGGAGGGGCTCAAAAACAAAGAGGAGTTTAGCTTTCGCATCAATCACCATAGAGGCCAAACCAAGGAGGTGGTGGAGCAGCTGCAAAAAGAGGGATTTGAGCCCAAAAAGGTGGCGTGGGCCGAAGATGTCTTTACACTGCCTATGAGTGAGCGCAAGCGTATCGTCACCTCTAGCCCATATACCCAAAACCAGATCTACATCCAAAATCTCTCCTCGATCTTTTCTGCTTACTCTTTGGATATCGAGCCAAGGGATTGGGTACTCGATCTTGCGGCGGCTCCGGGCGGCAAGAGCTTGATTTTTAGCGAGCGAGCCCACAAGGTGAGTGCCGTGGAGCCAGATCGCCAGCGATTTTTTAGAATGAAAAGAAACTTCAAAGAGCACGGAGCCAAAAATATCCAGACCTACAACAAAGATGGCAGATTCATCTACAAAACATGTCCCGGGTGGTTCGACAAGGTCTTTTTGGACGCGCCTTGCAGTTCCGAAGCCCATATCGACGGAGAGGTGACCTGGTGGAATATGCGGCGGGTGCGGAAGTTTTCAAAGCTGCAAAAGGAGCTGATCCTCAGCGCCTACCAGAGCCTAAAACCTGGAGGTGAGATGATCTATGCTACTTGCACTTTTGCACCTGAAGAAAACGAGGCGGTCATCGACTTTTTGCTCCAGCACTATCCAGAGGCCCAGATCAAAGAAATCGATGCGCCTTTTGAGAATAAAATGGCTGGCATTACCCAGTGGGAAGATAAGCATTTCGATCCTCGTGTATCCAAAGGGCTTCGCATCTTGCCCAAGGGGGCCTATAGCGGCTTTTTCATGACGAAGATTGCAAAGTCTTAGCGAGCACCTCTTCTACCAGCTCTTTGGTGCTTTTATCCTGGACGTCGATGATAAGATCGGCTACGGCTTCGTATTGGGGGGCCCGCTCTTCATAAAGCTTCTTGGCCGCTTTATAGGATTTGAAAAGTGGTCGTTTTTTGATCTTTTTCTTGGCGTTTTTGCTTTTGGTGATGCGGTCATATATCCAGTCAAAATCGGCTTTGAGGTAGACGATAGTACCAATATCTTTAAGATTTTTGACCTTATAAAAGCCGCCACCCGTGGAGATGACGGAGTTTTGGACATTTTGGGCAAGCCAGTCAGCCGTACGCTGCTCTAATTGACGAAAGTATTTTTCCCCTTTTTGAGCAAATATCTTTTTGATTTTTTTATTGGTAAGACTCTCTATCAGATCGTCCGTATCCACGGCGTAGATATCGCTTCTTTTTGCAATTGCGCGAGCAAGCGTACCTTTGCCTACGCCCATAAAGCCTATGAGTACAATGTTTTTCATAGCCCCTCTTTAGTTAAATTTTTCTATAATAGTAACAAAAACTCCTTGGAGATTGGATGAAGCCACAATTTACCCACTTGCACCTGCATACCGAATATTCGCTGCTAGACGGCGCCAACAAGATAAAAGCTCTGGCCAAAAAGGCCAAAGAGCTTGGCATGAGTGCCGTGGCGATGACGGATCACGGCAATATGTTTGGAGCGATTGACTTTTACAAGACGATGAAAGCCGAGGGGCTCAAACCAATAATCGGGATGGAGGCCTATCTGCACAACTCCGAGGAGCTTGGCGACAAGTCCACTCGTCAGCGCTTTCACCTCTGCCTCTTTGCCAAAAACGAGATCGGCTACAAAAATCTGATGTATCTAAGCTCCATGAGCTATATCAAAGGCTTTTACTACTATCCAAGAATCAACAAAAAGCTATTGGCTGAGCACTCCGAGGGGCTCATATGCACCAGTGCTTGTTTGCAAGGGGAGGTCAATTGGCATCTCAATACCAATAAAAAAAATCTCAAATTTGGCGCCAAGGGCTACGAAGAGGCCAAAAGGATCGCTTCGTGGTACAAGGAGGTTTTTGGGGAGGATTTTTATCTGGAGTTGATGCGTCATGGTATCGAGGATCAGTATGCTATCGATGAGCAGATCATCCGCCTAAGCCTAGAGACTGGCATAAAAATAGTGGCTACCAACGATACCCACTATCTTGAAAAAAAGGATGCAGAGCCACACGAGGCCTTTATGTGTATCGCTATGAACAAACTCTACGACGATCCCAACAGACTGCGTCACAGCGTGCATGAATTTTATCTCAAATCCCCCGAAGAGATCGCAAGGCTTTACGCCGATATCCCGGAAGCTCTGGAAAATACTCAAGAGATCGTGGATAAGTGCAATCTCGAGCTCAATCTTGGCAACCCCACACCGCCAAATTTCAAATTCACCCTCGAATACGCAAAAGAGCGAGATATAAAGCTGCCCAGCGGCGAGCGTTACAGCTTCGAAAACGATGAGCGCCTTTTTGAGCAAATATGCAAAGAGGGACTCAAAGAGCGTCTACAATATGTGCCCAAAGAGGAGCATGAGAAATATTGGGAGCGACTGCGGCACGAGATCGATATCATCAACCGCATGAAATTCCCGGGCTATATGATCATCGTATGGGACTTCGTGCGCGAAGCCAAGAAGCGTGGCATCCCAGTAGGGCCGGGTAGGGGAAGTGCGGCGGGCAGTCTCGTGGCCTACGCTATGGGGATCACCGACATCGATCCGCTCAAGTACAATCTGCTTTTTGAGAGGTTTTTGAATCCCGAGCGGGTAAGCATGCCAGATATCGATATGGACTTTTGCCAAGAGAGGCGAGGAGAGATCATCGACTATGTGGTCCAAAAGTATGGACGCTACAACGTGGCGCAAGTGATCACCTTCGGTACGCTTTTGGCCAAAGGTGTCATAAGAGATGTAGCAAGAGTGTTAGGGCTCAGCTACGCCGATGGGGATAGAATGGCCAAGCTCATTCCGGACAAGCTTGGCATCACCCTCAAAGAGGCCTACGAACAAGAGCCAAAGATCAAGGAGATGATCGAGTCCGATCCAAAATTTGAACGGCTGTGGCGCTTCGCTCTGGCACTGGAGGGCCTCAAACGAAACGCCGGGATGCACGCTGCTGGCGTGGTGATAAGCAACGAGGAGCTATGGCACAAGACACCACTCTACAAACCAAGCGGTGAAGATACTATCGTCACCCAGTATTCGCTCAACTTCCTTGAGGATGTGGATCTGATCAAGTTCGACTTTTTGGGTCTCAAGACCCTCACCGTCATCGACAACGCTTTGAAACTGGTACAGCAGCGCTATGGCAAAAAGATCGATTGGAACGAGGTGGATATCAACGACAAAAAGGTCTATGATCTAATCCAAAGCGGCCACACTTTGGGATTGTTCCAGATCGAATCGGCTGGAATGCAGCGTCTTAACGCTAGACTCAAGCCTACTACTTTCGAGGATATCATTGCGGTACTGGCTCTGTATCGTCCGGGTCCTATGGAGTCTGGGATGCTCGATGACTTTATCGAGCGAAAGCATGGGCGAAAGCAGGTCTACTATCCATTTGAAGAGGTGAGTTTTGAGGAGCTTAAAGATGCGCTTGAGCCTACTTATGGGATGATCGTCTATCAAGAGCAGGTGATGCAGATCGTGCAGACTATCGGAGGCTTTAGCCTCGGTGAAGCCGATATCATCCGTCGGGCGATGGGGAAGAAGAAGCGCGAATTGATGGAGGAGTATAAGCGAGAATTTGTGCGCCGAGCCAGTGAGCGGGGGTTTGACGCCAAGAAAAGTGAGGTACTTTTTGAGTTGATAGAAAAGTTTGCGGGCTATGGATTCAATAAATCCCACTCGGCAGCCTATGCGATGATCACTTTTCAGACCGCCTATCTCAAAGCCTACTATCCCCAAGAGTTCATGGCGGCTTTGCTTACGAGCGAACAGGATAATACCGACAAAATCGTTAAATATGTGGATGAGGTGAAGCGGCTGGGGATCAAGCTCTTGCCACCCGATATCAATCGATCGATCCTAGAATTTAGTGCTACGACGATCGATGGGGAGGATGTGATCCTCTTTGGACTTGGAGCTATCAAGGGGGTAGGACGCTCGGCGGTGGAGAGTATTTTGCAAGCGCGGGGGAATAGGGCCTTTGAGCATCTAGACGACTTTTTACAAAGGATCGATCCCAACAAAGTCAACAAAAAAGTGATCGAAGCCTTGATCAAATCGGGAGCTATGGACTCCTTTGGCTATAGCAGAAAGACACTACTGCTCAATATCGAAAAAATAGCCAACGCCTCCCATGAGATCGCAAGAGCCAGAAAAATGGCCGAGAACTCCTTGTTTGGCGATAGTGAGGAGCTTATCGATATCAAGGTGAAGCTTGATGATGTTGGCGAATACGATATCAAGCAGATATTGGAGTTTGAAAAGGAGACTTTGGGATTTTATGTCTCCGGTCATCCACTCGATCTGTATCGTCAGGAGCTAGCGCAGATAAACTATACGCTCTCAAGCGATTTAGATAATATTGCCGACTCTTCCGAGGCCCTTTTTGTAGGTAAAGTGGAAGAGATCAAAACAAAGATCAGCGCCAAAGGCAATAAGTTTGGTATTGTCGACATTATGGACTTGCACGGCAATATCGAGATGATGCTCTTTAGCGACAAATTAGAAGAGCTGGAGCGTATGGATTTGGAAAAGCCGGTAGCCTTTCGGGTCTATGTGAGTAAAAACGACTCATTTACCCGTATTAGGTGTGATGAGATTATGAGCTTGGAAGAGGCCAAAAAGAGAAATATACAGACTATTCTTCAAGAGCACTATGAAGAACCGCTGGTTATCAAACTAGACCTTAGTTATGAAATGGAGCGTCTTGAGGAGCTATATCATCTTGCATTAAAGCATCCGGGGAGGAAGCCTTTAAAACTTATCATCGTATCGAAACTGCAAGAGGTGGAGATAGAGTCGCAAGTTTATGTCAATGAGGATTTTGCCAAGGAGGCGGAGGGGTTGGGGATTAAAGTAGCCTAAGGGGAGACGATCGCCCATATTTTTTGATCTGTTTGGTTCAAGTATGTTGGGCAAACTATTTAAAACTCAAAAGAGTAGGGGACTTTTTCTTTCTTTTTGTAGACTGCTTGTTCGCTCCACTCTTTGAAATCCTCCAGATCAAAAAGTAGTAGATTTTTTGGTTTTGATTTGAGCAGCTCGTTGGAGAAGCTGCTTTTTGAAAAAAGAGCGTAGTATTCCACATCAAATCCTACGAGACTGCTCTTTTTTTGGAGCGTGGTAAAAACTTTTTTGCAGACTTTGCTATTTTTCCATTTGCACTCCCCTACCACCTTTTTGCCGTTTGGCAGATCGATGAGGATATCGAGTTCTACCCGTCTATCCCAGTAACTGCCCCCTTTTTGCCCAAACCGCTCTTCAAGCATCTCGTTACACAGCTCCTCAAAAGTGTAGCTGACGAAATTCTCCAAGTCGCCAAGAATGAATTGTGCGACTTTGTCGTACTCTTTTGCTTCAAGGAGCTCCTTGGAAGGATAGATATAGCGAAACCAAAAGCGGTGGAAAGGGGTGGTAAATTTGGCTTTGTGCTGAATGCGATAGCGTCGTAGTTCTTTTTTGAGTTTCTGCTTGGGATGGGATTTTTTAGGCAGCGTTTCACGGCTTGGCTCTTTGGATAAAGAGCCTTTTTGTAGCAGTTTTTCAAAGCTTTGGTACCCAAGGGTGGTTTTTTTGATGGCGGAATCTATTTTCCTATCTCCGGTGGCCAAAGCACTGAGTAAAAGCTCTTCATTGCTAGAAAAATTTATGGCGATGGAAGCGGTACGCTCAAGTAATACGAAGATATTTCTTTCAATCGGAGCGTTGTAATCAATCGGAAAAAATTTTTCACCTCCGCCAAAGCAGGCAAAAAACTCGATAGCCTTTTCTATCTCTTGGCGTTTGAAGTTGGCGTAAAAGTTTTTGAATCGGGGTTTTATTACTCCTCCTTATTTTTGATTTGTTATAATAATTATAACCTAAAAAGGGAATTTATGAGAAAACTATGCATTCTCCTTTATTTATGTTTTATAAATCTTTATGCAGATGAGAACTCCTTGCTGATCAAAGTGGTCAATGTACTTGATCGCTTTATGGCAATTTCTCAGGAGCGTATTCCCCCGACACTATTGCGTCAAGCCGGAGCGATAGCCATTATCCCGGATATGATCAAGGGAGGATTGATCGTGGGAGCTCGGTATGGCAAAGGAGTACTTTTGGTTCGTCAATATAGGGGCTGGAGCGATCCTTTGTTTATTAGAATGTATGGGGGAAGTCTTGGATGGCAGATTGGATTGGAGAGTATTGATATCGTTTTGATTTTTCACGATGCGAAAAGCGCTTTGGAAATTTTGGATCATAGTATTACTTTAGGAGCCGATCTCTCCATCGCCGTAGGGCCGCTTGGGGGAGATTTGAGTGCGGCTACAAATCTAAAATTCAAGGCTAAAATATATTCTTATTCTAAAAGTATGGGGGTATATGCTGGTATAGCGCTTGCTGGAGCGAAACTAGAAGTAGATTATGAAGCAAATCAGCATTTTTATCATTGTGAGCCTACAAAATTTTATCGTATTCTTCAAGGAAGATGCCATACCAATAATCCCTATGTACAAATACTTAAACAAAAACTTATAGAGTATGCCAAATGGTAAAGAAGGTTCAACGCGTGGAACTATGATCGAATATAGAGTGTTTATCATGGGTTTTAGTTGATCTAATAATTTAATCAATGAAAAGTATTGGGAGGATAGATTTATTTTGGATTTTTATGAGTATTGATTTTTAAAATTTTCTTAATTGGTTGCGGAGGGAGGATTTGAACCTCCGACCTTCGGGTTATGAGCCCGACGAGCTACCAGACTGCTCTACTCCGCGCTATGAAGATAATATGGCTGGGGTGGGAGGATTCGAACCCCCGAATGGCAGGACCAAAACCTGCTGCCTTACCGCTTGGCGACACCCCAATCTCTTGGTTGCCTTTTGTTTACGAGTGAAATTATAGACGATTTTTTTTTATTTGTCAAGAGTGTGTATGAGTCCAATACATATGGCACTCTTTGTGATTTTCAAGGAGATATTGTACAGGAGATTTGTAATTTAAGGAAGAGTGAGGAATTTTTGTATTGTAATCGATAAGCCATTTGGCCAGATGTTTGTTGAACTCTTCCAAGTCAGTAAAAAGCAGGTCTTCATAGTAATCGACAAACTGTT
>WGAT01000101.1 GCA_015494715.1 Campylobacterota bacterium | reverse complement strand
GTGCCAAACAAAAAGGGGCGATAGCGAAAATAAACTCTTGTGGATTTAAATTGTAGTGTATGTAGATAAAAAGATTTTGAGGTGTGCTGTGGGGAAACAAAGATCCTGCATTGGCAGCTACCGTCTCTAAGGCAACGAGCCAAAGCTTTTGGTAAAGCTGCACTCGCATAGCGAGCGTCACCGGCACCATGGCGATTAAGGAGACATCGTTGGTGATGAACGTAGAAAACAAAAAAGTGATAGTAACGAGCTTGAAACCTATCCATCTACCTTTTTGAAGCGTTCTAGCCACTGCCTCTAATATACGATACCGTTGCAATCCTGATATCACCACGAATAGCACAAATAGAATAAAAAGTATTTCAAATTCATCCAAAGAGTAGTTGGGCCAGCGCATAGTCAAAAAAATTGAGAGAATAAAAAAAAGCAAAGAGAGGCAAAAGAGCCACTCTTAAAAAAAACGCTTTGACTCTCCTAAGGTTCATAGTGCAAGATCACAGGCTTGCTATAGTTTGGTACATCATCATAGGTGAAGACTGCATAATACTTGGCGATTTTCGGATTGCCAAAGTTATCGTAGGTATACTCGTCCTTGCCCGCATAGAGTTTTACTCCATCTTGCGGATTTTTGGGTGGATGGAAACGGTTACGCACCACATAGGCACCCCGAAAGTCTGGATCTTTTGGATTTTGCCATGTCAGTTTGACCATCCCCTTTTCGATGCTGGCTTTGAGATTTTGTACTGGATCAACAGGATGCTTTCGTCTTTTAATATATTTAATCACCAATTTTACCACATTGGGGCTTTTTTTGTCGTACCAGTTGATGAGATGATTTTTGGCCTCGCTAGCAAGAGTGGGCCGGATGATGAAGCCTACGGGCTTTCTTTTGGCATGAAACTCCTCCAGCTCTTCTTTGCTCGCTCGATCGAACAAAAAGTAGTTGACACTTTGGCTTTGCAAATCCTCCTCACTCACCTCATAATCGATAAAACCCAAAGATTTACGATTTTGGATCTGCTCATAACTCAGCTCTTCAAGGTCGACAAATTCTACCAAATACCGAATGTCCTCACCGCTTTTTTTTATCCCGGGACTTTGAATTTTAAGAAAAGCTTTGGTAATAACGGTACGATCAGGCTCCGGTAAAGCTTCTAAATCAAATTCCATATAGCCATAGACCACATTGCCCTTTTCGTCATAACCGCATGAAAGAGTATCCATTTGTATCCCCTCAGGACCAATAGTAGCAAGCCGCAAGGGCTCCATTTCAAGTTCTACGGGAGGAAGCGTATATTTGATGTCTAGATGAGGGCGATAGTGGATCCCACCACCAAAAGGTCCATAACCAATATCAAACATCATCATTTGAGAATCAGCCCCTAAGGGCAATTTCGTAGGACCTTGCAGTCGAAAAAGCACATCACCTTTTTTAAGCCGCTCTTGCAAAAGCTTTCGCTCATACTCATTGAGCTCCCAAGTCTTCCAAATACCTTGGGTCAGCTTTTGGGAGGGAATCGTTTGGCCAAGTGTTTGAATGACTTTGGCGTTATGAATTTGCCTAAAATCACTCAAATCCTCTACATCCTCAATCAGACTAATCCCCCACTCGCCATACTTTTCTATTTTGACATTGACTCTATTGAGAGGATAGAGACTGATGCGAGCCTCCTTGATGATAGCGTTAGGCGGGATAGAGTCCAAGTTTATCTTCATCACCCCATAGCTGATACCAAGGGTTTTATTGACTCCTACAAAAAGTGAGTTTTTACCAAAATGCTCTTTGTTTTTGGTAGATTTCTCAGCCACATAGCCAATCTGTTTGGGAGCTGGGAAGATATTACGAAAAAACTCGTCTCGCTCAAGGTCGGTCATCATCTTGAGCTGGGGGGCATATGGACCTTTTTGTTTCGTAAGAGGATCGACTGGACGAATATAATAAAAATAGAGCTTACCGCTAGAACGATCGGTATCTTTAAATGAAAGATTAGAAGTAGTAGCGATGAGACTAGGCTCCTTACAAGCCTCTTTGTGCTTTTCGTTGCGATAAATCTCAAAATAGACGTTTGGATAGGCTTCTTTGTCATATTCCCATATGAGCTCTACACAATTGCTCGCATACTCTTTAAGGGTAAAGTTTTCGACCCGTGGCGGCGTATTTTGCGAATAATTATGTGCTTCACCCAACGCATAGAGCAAAGCTGGGATATTTTCATGGATCGATTCACTCATATTTTGCAAATAATCTGGGATATTTTTGGTCCCTACCTCAACGACTGCGGCCAAAATACCCTTGGAGTAGTAGTACTCCCGTCCACTGCCGCTAATAAGTTTGGCAGGTGGTTTCCCTCTATGGATACCATAGCGTCGACCCGTAACTTTTTCTATCTCAAAATTCATATTGGCACACAAGACATTAAGATCCGTCCCTTCAATCTCCGCTTCATGATTAAACTTATGGGCTGGGAAAAAGACATTGCCTTGGGAGTGATAATCCAAAGCTATCGTAATATTAGGATGAGCATCCACAAACTCCTTGATGGCTTTTGTTTCTGGCTCGCTAAAAGGGCCAGGCCCTCCATAAACATTAGAGGAGGGATTAGAAGATTTACCCCAACCGACACTAAAGTTTCGATTAAGATCAACGCCAAAGCTGCCATCTGGATTCTTACGACGATTTTTTCGCCAAAAAGAGTAATGGGTACGGCTATATTCAAAGCCGTCTGGATTGAGTACCGGTACGATATACAGAGTATTTTTGGCCAGAGCCGAAGCAATGCGAGGATCACTTTGATGATTTGTCAGCAAATAATCTATAAAAGCGACCGCCAACTCGTTACCGATCCACTCTCTTGCATGGATCGTACCGGTATACAGGAGTGCAGGCTTAAGATCGGCAAACTCCACATCAAACGAAACGGTAGCAAGGATAATATCTCGTCCTTCCCAGGTTTTCCCAATGGATTGGATACGAATAAGATGGGGATATTTTTGTACCATCTCTTCTAAAAAAGAGATGGTCTCTTCGTATGATCTATATTGATGTTTCAAGGCGCTCCTTTTTTAATTCTTGCCAAGCATTAAGAAGTTTTTTCAATCTCTTTTCTTTAATTCCTTTAATTTGCAGTAAAGAGTCAGGATCATTATCCAAAGCATAAGCTAAATTATACGCATCGATCTGATCCAAAATTTTCTTGGCTCTTTTTTTACCTAAAACATTTTGTACAAACTCTATGATCTCTTCTTCTTTCAGCGCTACGGGCTGAGCATCTTGTGGCTCTATAAAGGTATGCTCTTCTCCTCCTTCTATCTTAGCTTGTACTTCTTGTTTATGGCTCCAAAAGTTTTTACACTTTTTGGTAAAGTCCCACTTTTCGCTGGGCCACTCCTCGTAGTCTCTATCCTCGGTATTTAGCATAGGAAAACGCTCATCCAGCTCCCAAATAGGATGCACGGCCCCGCTCTCATCCATCTTTTGGCGGTTGAGAAAATACTCACCATCGAAACTAGGCGTATATCGCCCAAAAGTAATGTAGCGCATAGTCCGTAACAAGCTTGGATCGATTTTACCAAGTTCCTCCCAATTATAAATGGGAATATTTGGTTTGGGAAATCGCCCCTCGCTCAACTTCCACATCAAATATTGGCCTATCCAATCTCTAATATATGGAAAAGCGGCAAAAGCGGTAGCACACTCTAAAATACGATACTTTCCATCCTCCTTGCCTACGGCTATGTCACAAGCCCAGTACTCGGCATTGGCCGCTTTGCTCACCTTAACCGCCAACTCCAACACGCCCTCTGGCACATCTTGATAATCGATGCTTCCCCCTTGACTGGTATTGGTGAGCCAATGCCCTTTTGGAGGTCGCCGCCAAAAGGCGCAAACGGGTTTATGGCCAATAAGCATCACCCGTATATCCGCACTCATAGGTACAAAATCTTGGACATAAATTGGACAATATTTTTTTGCCTCAAGCAGCTCTTTAGCCTCCTTATAGCTATCAACCTTATGGACATAGTATCCCCCGTAATTACTGGGCCCATAGCTTCGTTTGATAATTTTAGGATAGTTGGTCTTTTTTAAAAACTCCATCCCCTCTTCTTTATCATAAAAAATATAGGTCTTGGGTACGGGAATGTCGTACTTCCAACAAAATCTCGTCACATTCTCTTTGGATTTATTGGCAAACTGGGCATCAAGAGAGGGAATAAAGCGCACATTGGGTAGCTCCCTTGCAATTTTGCGAAAAGTCTCATAAGCAGTAGCGGGAATATTGCCAATAAGTACATCGATCTTCTTTTTCTTTACTTCTTTGATAAATCGCTCTTCATCCCCTCGCCAATGGTATGTAACGGTCTCGATCTTATCCGGCCAACCGCGAAAATTGCTCCTATCAAAAAATCGCAGGACATAATCTAGATACAGCAGACCGATTTTTGGCAATTTTTTCTTTTTCATCTCTTTTCCTTTTCATTATGTATCGTTTTATCAATAAGCTTGACAATCTTTTCTATCTTCTTATCGTTAAAATCTAATCCCAACTCCTCTTGTTCTGGCGTAGCAAAAGCGGGGATCCCATTGACCTCAAGCACCACATAGCGATCGTTGGCTCTATCGTAGATGATATCGACCCCGGCAATCTCAATACCGATTGCCTTTGCCGCTCTCTTGGCAAGCTCAATCACTTGAGGTTCACACTCTCTTAGTATGACGCTGCCACCACTGGTAACATTGGTACGCCAATCGCCATCTTTGGCTTTTCGTCCATAACAGGCAATAAACTCGCCATCGACTAAATCTATACGATAATCGCTCCCGTCATAATCGATAAACTTCTCAATATAAAAAAATCGCAGATCGGTTTGATTTAAAAACGGCAAGATCATATCCAGTTTATCCTTGCTATCCACAAGTGCCATACCCATACCGCCCCAGCCGTCAACGGTTTTAAATACCGCTTTGCCCCACTCCATCACTTTGGCTCGTATATGTTCCACATCCTCTCTATGACACAAAAAGTACTCAGCCGTAGGGAGACCGGCACTTCTGAGCAGGTCGTTGGTTTGAAACTTATCCTCGCTGATGCTAAAAGCTTCAAAATTATTAATACAAGGCACATGACGATCCAAAACCCCATACAAATAGACCTGATATCTTGTTTGTTCCCCTGCATTGTAACTAAAAAAGCAGTCTAGATCATATAAATTTAGCCCGTTCCAAAACATTTTTCCACTCTCAGCCACGGCATTTCGTAAATTGATGCCAGTTATGACTTCATGCCCTAAATCTTGCAAAAGCGAGACCATCTTTTGCTCGATCCTATCGCCTCCACCATTTTGGTACATCCACATACCGACTCGTCCCATAGTACGCCCTTAAGTAATTTTTCCTATAATTATTAGGAAAATAATACTCAAAAAAAGCTAAAGGTTTGCTATGAGCTATAACTATTGTGAGTTACAAGAGCTAATTGAAATCAACTCCTATACCAAAAATAAAAAAGGGGTAGATCAATGCGGCCATTTGGTGCGCCAAAAGCTTGAAACTCTTGGCTACAAAACAAAAATTTTTGAAAGGGAAAAGTTTGGCGACCATTTGTGGTTTACCTCCCATAAGAAGGCGGGAAAAAAAATGCTGCTTTTAGGACATTTAGACACCGTTTTTCCTCCCGGAACGTTCGAGGGTTTTAGGGAGGATGAAGAGTGGATATACGGCCCTGGAGTATGTGATATGAAAGGGGGCATTATGGTAATGATCGAAGCTCTTAGGAACCAAAAAAATATCCACAATATAGATTTGTTTCTAGTCAGTGACGAAGAGATTGGCAGCGACGACTCTCGATCCATTACATATGAGCTAGCCAAGGAGTATGACTACTGCTTGGTATTTGAAGCGGCGGGTAAAGATGGCCAGATCGTTACGGCTAGAAAGGGTATTGGCACATTTTATGTTGATATAACGGGTAAAGCAGCTCATGCGGGCAATAACTACGCCCAAGGTATCGATGCCAATCAAGAAGCGGCTCATAAACTTTTAGCACTCTCGCATCTTACCAATCTAGAGCTTGGTACTACTATCAATGTGGGTCGTATTGAAGGAGGAATAGGAGCCAATACGATCAGCCCGCAAGCTAGACTCATCTTTGAGGCAAGATTTACTAGCTCCGCTCAGCGGGATCAGATCCTTGACGAGATTGCCCAAATCGTACACACCTCTTTTATTCCCGGTACCGATGCCAAACTTGATGGAGGATTGCAAAGAGACGTCATGGAAGAGACTCCAGAACAAGCCCAACTGCTCCATAAAATTGAGCAATGGAGCTCTACAAACATCCCCACAGAACATAGAGGCGGAGGGAGCGATGCCAATATCGCCGCAAGTGCTGGCACACCCACACTTGATGGCTTTGGACCTTATGGAGACGGAGATCATACCATCCACGAGCGAGCGAGCAAAAAAAGCTTTGAAGAAAGAATAGAGCTAACGAGCAAGGTACTCGCCGGCTTCATGGCCAACGAGACGGAATGATTAGGAGTTCCACTTTCGGCGGAGCTCCTCTTGACGCTTGATAAAGTCATGGATCAAACTTTGTTGATCAAAACCGAGCTTTTTTTTGACATCTTCTTTTCTTAAGCCGCAAAACTCTATCGCCTCTTCCAAAACTTTCTCACTCTCTAATAAAATCTCTGGCTTCAAAGCATGTTTATACACATAGCGAAAAAGACATCGCAGCTCAGGCTCGCTTAAATCCCTATGCCCCATAACCACCACAAAATGTTTATACTCTCGTCTTTTCCTATCAAATCGAAGATAGACGCCAATGAGCAACAAAAGGAGAAAAAATCCCCCTAAAATCGCAAGTACCAAGATAAGGTCTTGCGTAGATTCGGATGCAGGCTTTAAAAAATCTAGCGTCTTCATCAGATTTGATACCCCATTTGAATGGCCACTTCTTTAATATGCTCCAAGCGCTTCTCAATAGGAGGATGGGAAGCAAAAAGATACTCTAAAAATCCCACAATCCCAAAGGCTTTCATATCACTTGGCAAAGCCACTTGCTCTTTTGGCAGCTGTCCAAGTTTGGCCAAAGCATAGTAGATACCACGAGGGCCATCTAAACGAACGGCTCCCTCATCGGCTTTATACTCCCGATACCTGCTAAACCACATCGCCAACATAGTCGCAAAAAGGGTCAAGACCATCTCCAATACAAAACTAATAGCCATATACGCCATCGGACTTGGATTGCCCTCCTCATCTTTGGGAGCAAGTATTTGCGCAAGCAGTCGGGAAAGGAAAAAAACGAAAGTGTTGAGTACCCCTTGCAACAGCGTCATCGTAATCATATCCCCATGTTTGATATGGCTAATCTCATGAGCCAGCACCCCCTCCACTTCTTTTGGCTCCATCATATCCAACAAAGAGGTAGAAACGGCTACAAGAGCGTCGTTGCGGTTCCATCCGGTAGCAAACGCGTTAGGAGGTCCATCAAAAATACCAACCTCTGGCATCCCAATCCCAGCCTCATCCGCCAACTTCGCTACGGTAGAGACGAGCCACTCTTCGGTGGCATTGGCGGGAGACTCAATGACTCGTACCCCCATTTGCATCTTGGCCATCCATTTGGATAAGAATAAGCTTATAAGTGAGCCACTAAATCCTACGATAAACGAGAGTATTAGCAAACCGCTCACGGTACTTTGATCCAAACGGATGCCAAAAACGGCTTCAAGCACAAAGATCGTCAAATAGATCGAGGCCATTACGGCCAAGTTCATGAGCAAAAAGAGCACTATACCCATTATCACTCCTTTTTTTATCACAATTGTAACATAGCTAAATTTCTACTGGCTTAGCCTTGCAAAATGCTATTTTCTTCTCATAATAGGCTGCTTCGTTGATAAAGACAGGTACGCATGGATCGCCATGGTAAAAGATCTCCTCCTCATCCAGAGTCAAAAATATAGGATCGCCCGGATGAAGCTGTCCGTAGTCTCGGCCCTTGAGTTCTGGATGGATCATCCCCCAAAGCTTTCCATTTTTTCTAGGAAAATCTTCATACCCTTCGATGCGGTAAGCCAGATGAGGGTCACTCGTCCACTCATCTTTGTCCAGCACTTCGATAGCTCGACGCAGCACTTTATAAGTACGCCAAAAGATCTCTGGCTCCAGCACCCCTTGGCACACTGGCCCCACTTCGATAGTTACGGATGATGGGACAAGTGTATTGATAAAATCCCCCTCCTCGCTTCCAAACCACTGGAGTATCCTCACATCTTCATACTCGCTAGCCAATATTTTGGCCAAATTTTCACTTCTTTTATCTTGTGTGGAGAGTACGAGGGTGATCCCCATGTTGGCCGTGGTGGAGTGCATATCTATCAAGAAGTCACACCCCCTTAGTCGATTTGCGATCACCTTGGCCCGCTCCTCTTCGTACAGATGGCTATCACGCTCCAATGCATGAGTGGAAAAGGAGCGGTTGAGATCTTTGTCGATATAGCGGCGACACGCTTCGATCGCCTTTGGATTGGCCAAAAGAAAATCGAGGTTGATATTGTGGGTGAGAGGAGTGTCGTGGCGAAGTTTACGAACAAGATAGATACCAGTTAGTTCATTACCATGGACACCGCCACTGATCGTTACACGCATAGTGCTCCTTTATTTACTTGCAAGGTGAATAGAAATTTATTATAGCATTTGATGGGTTGGATATATGGTAGAAGATTTGGATGCAGATAATGCTAAAATATCGTACTGATTAAGATAGGGCGATTGTGCCCTATCTCTTATTTTAGCTCTCAGTAGGTAGAGTTACATTAGCTTCATTATACTCTTCATCAATACGAACTCCCAGTGTAGTACCTTTCAATGCCAAAATGACACCTGCACTCAAAAACGAGACTAGCAACAATACAACTGGGGCAACATTGATAAGAGCTAGTACTCCTAATGTAATAAGAGCTAAACCAGCAAGTATTTGCATATCGATGGTAGCTTTTGCGATATCGTACGCAACACGATGTTTGTCATTTTTTCCCGCATGTATCGCATTGATGCGAGCATCTGTACTACTCATTTGCAAAAGGGCAAGTCCTAGTACTATAACATCTGCACCAAGCAATATCGTAGGATGAATACCCAAAAGGGCCAATATGCCTAGTACAATTGAGGTAATTCCCGCAATAAACTCCATTCCAAGGCCAAAAGCAAACATCCCCGGCGATGTCAATGTACTGCCAGTAGATTCAGTGAGGATCTTCCGTTTCTCGGCTGCAATTGCAATTCCAGCGATAGTAAAACTTACCCCTATAGCTATTGCTGCAGCTCCCATCAAAACAATTGGATAGATTCCAGCAAGTCCAACAATAGCCAAAGCAACCCCAGCTGCACCAGAAAGAACTACGGCAAAATTTCCCACTTCAAGGGCAACAAATTCTTTCTTATCCATCTGACCCTCCTTATTAATTATATATTTTATTATATTCTATTTTTTAGAATTATTGCTGTCAGTAAACTAACATTTATTGTAGTACTTGGATTAAAGGAGAGTCGCAAGCCCCAAAAGGGGCCATAATTAGAGCTTGACGATGCGGCTGCGCACATCCTTGGTCGCTTCGACCATATTGCGCAGAGCTGGGATCACCTCCTCCCATCTGCGGGTTTTGAGGCCGCAGTCTGGATTGATCCAAAGTAGTCTGGCCGGAAAGACATTGAGCCGATTTTCTATTTGGGCGATGAATTCCTCTTTGGATGGAATGCGTGGCGAGTGGATATCGTAGACCCCAGCACCCACCTCCTTTTTGTAGCGGTAGTTGCGAAAGGCTTCTAAAAGTCTGTTGCCATTCCTTGCCGTCTCGATGGAGATCACATCCGCATCCATCGCATCGATGGTTGGCATGATGTCATTGAAGTCGCTATAGCACATATGGGTATGGATCTGGGTTTTAGGTTTGGCTGGAGCGGTCGAGATCTTGAAGCTCTCTACCGCTATCCGCTCGTATTCGCTTCTATTTTGGCTTCTTAGAGGATACCCCTCTTTAAAAGCCGCTTCATCCACTTGGATTACCTTGATGCCGGCATCTTGGAGATCTCGTACCTCATCGGCGATAGCCAAAGCCATCTGCTTGTAAACTAGTTCACGATCCAAGTCATCTCGCACAAAAGACCAATTGAGCATGGTCACAGGGCCAGTGAGCATCCCTTTCATGGGCTTGTCGGTGAGGCTTTGGGCATAGGTGATCCACTCTAGGGTCATTGGAGCTGGCCTGCTCACATCTCCATAGATGATAGGCGGTTTGACACATCGGCTACCGTAGCTTTGCACCCAGCCATTTTCGCTGAAAGTCACGCCGCTTAGCATCTGTCCAAAGTACTCCACCATATCGTTTCGCTCGAACTCCCCATGGACCAATACATCGAGCCCTATATCTTCTTGGACATGGACGCAGTAGCGGATCATCTCTTTGATCTTTTCTTTATATTCTTCCTCGTCGATTTTTCCCTCTTTGTAGTCACGGCGCAGCTTTCGCACCTCCGCCGTTTGGGGGAAGCTTCCAATCGTAGTAGTAGGGAGTATCGGATAGCCAAGGACCTCTCGCTGGATAGGCAGTCGCTCCTCACCCCGCATCTGGCGCTCTTTCTCCTCTGGCCTCAGATTGGCCAAGCGCTCCTGCACCGCTTTGTCATGGATCTGCAAGGATTTTTTTCTTGTTTTATTGGCTGCTTTATTTGCTTCTAGCAACTCTTGATCGCTTCCTAGCTCTTGCTCTCGATAGAGTTTGTCTATGAGCCGAAGCTCCGTTAGTTTTTCGTTGGCAAAAGAGAGCCAGCTTTTGATATTGCCATCGAGCTTTTCTTCATAGGCCAAAGTATATGGCACATGCAAAAGCGAACAGCTGGTTGAGACGATCACTTGATCTTTTTCGATAGGCAGCTCTTGTAAGAACCGCACTTTTTTGTCGATATCGCTCACCCAGATATTGCGCCCATCCACTACGCCGGCTATGAGTTTTTTACCGCTTTTTGCGATCTTTTCGACACTTTGAATGTTTTTGGGTCCATGGACGAAATCTAGACCAATACCACTAATAGGAGTATCGATCAGTCGATCTACCGCTTCGTTGGCATGCTCGAAATAGGTGACCACAAAGCTTTGTACTCCATCTAATGGAATGATTCGATACGCCTCGCTCAACGCATCGAGCTGTTTTTTAGTAGGATCTTGTACAAGAGCCGGCTCATCAAACTGCAATACTTTTACGCCAGCTTCTTTGAATTGTTGTATCGCCTCTTGATAAATTGGCAGAAGTTTTGGTAGTAAATCCAGTGGATCACTTCCGTCAGTGGTGCGAGATAGACTTAAAAAAGTAATGGGTCCAATGAGATTGACCTTGGTCTTTATTCCTTGAGCTTTCGCCTCTTGAAATTCACTTAAAGGTTTATCCAGATGCAAAGTAAACTCCATATCTTTATGGAGCTGGGGGACAAAGTAGTGGTAATTGGTATTAAACCACTTAGTCATCGGTAAAGCTTTGTGGTTTTGATCACCTCTGGCCATCGCGAAGTAGCGCTCTATCCCCTCAAGATCTTTATACTCCTGTGGCTCTGCACCCAGCATCACGATCGTATCGATCATCTGGTCGTAGTAGCTAAAGTCGTTGCTGCTGATATACTCTATACCCGCCTCTTTTTGATAGCTCCAGTGTCTGGCTCGAAGCCTCCTAGCCACCTCTTCTAGCTCATCGAAGCTGATTTTGCCTCTCCAATACTTCTCCAAAGCAAACTTTAGCTCTCTTTTTTCTCCAATTCGTGGATATCCAACAACATATGGCACAATACTCTCCTTATTTATATTTTTATTGCTTGTTTATTGCTTGTTCTGATAGTGATTGAGTTTAGGTGTTTAAAAAGAGTAAAAATAAGGAGGTGCTATGCCTGTTTTGGTATAACGGCATTTACATAATGGAGGTTTTTTGATACGGCTGAGCCTCAAGGCTTTGTGGGCTTGACAAGCAAAGAAGATATTGCAGTGACAAGGTTTGGGAAGCGCTAAAAGCTCCTTATCGGGAGGCGGCTCCTCATAACCCTCCTCACTACTCAATCGCAAAAAAAGATAAAGTCTGGTGCGTACTCTTTCTTTGTGTAGTGTAACCATATTGGCCGTAGCGGTAATAGCTTGCAAAGAGAAGTAGCGCTTAAATCCTCTAGCGAGCAAGAAGATACCTCTCCAAGATCCTTTGTGCGGCGATGGAGTCCAGACGGCCATCTTTTTTGTGGCGCATCACCCCCTTTGTCGCCTCTTTGGCTTCATGGGAGGTAAAATCTTCATCCAAATACTCCACCTTCCCGTCAAAATCCAAAAGCCCTACAAAATGCTTAATCTTTTTTTCCATGACCTCTTTACTCGAACCCTGAGGCAATCCTACCACCAATCGCTCTATTCCCCACTCTTTCAAAAATCGACTCACATCCCGAGCCGCTTGGTTGCGGTTTTTGCGTAAAATCGGATTTTGGGGTAGAGCGATCTTACTATCAAGACTCATCGCTACACCAATGCGGCGCTCCCCTACATCCAGTGCCGCAATCTTATTTGCCAAGACAAAACTCCCCAAACATCTTATCGAGCAACTCTTCGCTTTGCATAGGTCTGGTAATAGAAGCTATGGCTCTGATCGCCTCACCCAGATGAAAGGCGAATATCTCAAGCTCTCCCATCTGCAGTGGCAGCTTGGCCGCTTCGATATTTTTCCTCGCCTCTTCTATCGCTTCGATTTGTCGCTGTGAGATGAGCAAAATTTCATCACTTTTGGCCAAACTATCCAATATCTCTTGTAATCTCCCCACAAGAGGTGTGATATCTTGCTTGACACTCAGTTTCAAAGCTTCCATCGGCAACTTGGCCACTTCGCCTTTGTCGATCTTGTTCAGCACGACGATGATCTCTTTTTGGTCTTTGTATCGCTCTATGAGCTGTATGATCTTTTGGTCCTCTTCATCCAAAGGCTTGGATGCGTCAAACATCGCTAGGACGATATCGCTCTCCTCAATCGCTTGGATACTGCGCTCCACGCCTATACGCTCTATCTCATCCTCGGCCTCTCTGATACCAGCGGTATCTACGAAGCGCACCAGATGGGACCCTATGCGCACGCTCTCTTCGATCGTATCTCTGGTCGTGCCCGCGATATCGCTCACGATGGCCCGCTCATAGTCCAAAAGGGCGTTGAGCAGTGAGCTTTTACCCGTATTTGGCTTGCCGATGATCGCTACCTTGAAGCCCTCCAAGAGGCCGGCTCTACGCTTGCTCGATGCCACGATACGCTCGAGCCGTGTAGAGATCTCTTGCAGCTGCGTTTGCATCTGCTGGGCCAGATCCTTGGGCAAATCCTCCTCGGCGTAGTCGATATTGACCTCTACATACGCAAGGATACGAATGAGTCGCTCACGCACATCTTCGACAAATCTCCCCAGCTCACCTCGTAGCTGTTTGGCCAAAATCTTGGCCGCATCTTCGCTTTTGGCCTCTATGAGCTTGGCGATGGCCTCGGCTTCACTAAGATCTATTTTGCCATTTAAAAAAGCCCGCTTGCTAAATTCACCCGGCTCGGCGAGTCTAGCTCCTAGCTCCAAGGCTCTTCGCAAAATCATCTGAGCCACTACGATCCCGCCATGGCATTGAAATTCCACCACATCTTCCCCCGTAAAACTTTTGGGAGCTTGAAAATAGAGGACAATGACCTGATCGATCGGCTCACCCGATGCATCGTACAGCTCCCTGAGGTGGGCATAGCGTGGTTTTAAAATTTCATTTTTGGCCATTTCTTTGGCAATATTTGAAGATTTGGGGCCGCTGAGGCGCACGATGGCGATGGAGCCCACCCCATGTGCCGTAGCGATAGCCGCTATCGTGCTATTTTCTAAATTCATTGACAATGATAAACTTCTCTTTGCGCCTATTTTCTCTAATGGCTACATATTTATCTGGAAATACTTCTCGTAGTTTTTTGAGCGCTATTTGGATCAAGACCCCGTCTAAAGGTTTTGTCTGACCTCTACCTTCTCTTTGAATCTGTTCTATCAAAGGAGCGAGATATCTTTTCATAGCCTCTTCTTGAGTTTTTAAAAACTGAGCGATCTCTAGTCGGATCTGTAGACCATATTTTGGATTGATCCAGTTAAAAAGCATATAGGAAAGCGCTTTATAGCGATATCCCTCTTTACCGATAAGCAAAGCCGCATCCTCACCCTCAAATTCAATTAAAAGGGTCTCTTTGTCATATGGTTGTACTCTAATAGAGTCGAGTTTAAAACACATCGTATCAAAAAGCTTTTTTAAATCATTCTCCACCTCTTGAGCAATAGCGTAAATATCTTTACTCTCTTTATAAAAATTATCAAAAATTTCTGGCTCTTTGATACGATGGAAAGCTTTGGAAGACTGGGGAGTCTCTTTTTGTTTACATTTGGCCAAAATTATGGCGTTTTTTTTACCAATTCCCAAAATTCCTTTGGAAGGGTGCTGCAAAATCGTAATATCAAGGTCGGTTACCGAGCAGCCAAGAGCCTCGGAGGCTTTGCTAAAAGCCTCCTCCAAGGTTTTTGCTTCAATTCTTTGTTCATTCCTTTGTTCACTCATGCTGTTCCTTTTGAGCAGCCTTTCTCGCTTCAAAGATTTTATTGACGATGAGCTGCTGAATAATAGAAAGAATATTGTTAGTAAACCAGTACAGCGTTAAACCTGCTGGAAATGTCAGGAAGAAAAATGTAAAAACGATTGGCAAATAGGTAAAAATCTTTTTTTGCATAGGATCGGTGATGGTGGTAGGAGTAATTTTTTGATGGATAAACATCGTTAAACCCATGAGTACTGGCAACACATAGTACGGATCTTTAGAGCTAAGATCGGTAATCCACAAAATCCAAGGAGCGCCTTTGAGCTCGATTGCGTTAAGTAAAACCCGATAGATCGCAAAAAAGATGGGAATTTGAATAAGCATTGGCAAACATCCGCCCATCGGATTGACTTTATATTTTTTGTACAGCTGCATCATATGGGCGTTTAATTTTTGAGGATCGCCTTTATATTTTTGCTGGATCTCCTTGATCTTTGGCGCTAAATCTTTGAGCTTTTGCATAGAGAGCATACCCTTAAGCGTCAGAGGGAAAAGAATGATACGAATGATTATGGTCAACGCTACGATAGCCCAACCCCAATTGCCTATCCAGTGATAGAGAGCCAACAACGCCCGAAACATCGGCTTGGCTATAAAAGTAAAAAAGCCATACTCTATGACATCGGTAAGTTCTGGATGGATCGCTTTGAGCGTTTCATACTCTTTTGGTCCCACATAGCCGCCCAAAGTGAGTGTAGGAGAGCCCTCCACAAACAAAATCGGGTTATCCTGTGCGTCTTTTGAGACGACTACATTCATCCCCTTTGTAAAATCATAAAAAAGCGTGGTATAGTACCGGTCAAATGCCGCTGCGATTTTTGCACCGCTAAACACTTCACTCCCTTTGGCATCTCCATCTTTGATAATGGTAATCGTACCATCCTTTTCTTTAATGAGAGCACCATGCAGCGTATAGCCATCCACTCGTACATTTGGGCGATACCCAGGAGATATAAAGTATTTGTGAGCGTTTTGGACCTTGATCTTTGCCTCATAATGGCCATCAGGATAGATTGTTAAAATCTTTTGGACTTTCTCCTCTCCAAGATCTTGGCTAAGCACTATTTTTATCTTTTTTTGAATATCCAAAGCTTTGGGGCCTTGATATGTGTAGGGGACCTTAAAAGCTTTTTCATTCAGCGCCATATCGCTAAAGCGGACCTCTAAAGGCTTGGGCAATTTCTTCTCATCAAAAAGCTTAATCTGCTCCCCAGATTCTGTTTTGTAGCGTTTTTCTTCCAAAATGACTTGATGGATACGGCCAAGATCATCTATAAACATCTCAAAACGCTTTGATTTAACATGCAGTAGTGTGGTGGTCCCCAGTGTAGTAGCGTTGTTGCTATTTATTTGAACAAAAGATTGGGCATTTGTCCGCGGAGCTTGCAGATTGCTACTTGGAGCTGTGGATTTGGCGATATGTTGCGTAGTATTTGTATCATTTGGCAATTTTGGATGCTGCTTTGGTATGAAAAAGTAGTCGTAAACTACAAAGATCAAGAGCGACAGCACGGTCGCAAGAATCACTCTTTGATTCGTGCTCATCTTTTCTAACATCTAGTTACCTTTAAAATTTTTTATTAGGATAAATTTTGATCTACCCTTTGGCACAAGCCAGTATTGTACATCTATCTTTTTATATTGTACATTTTTGAGCTCTTTTTTTATCACCGGATACTCAATTCCCCCGGGAAAAAACTGATTACAACGCAAAATGCGTATAATGGTAGCTATCAACGCGATAAAAAGATTGTCCTTTTCGATGCGCCATTTGGCATACTCCGAGCAGGTGGGATAGTAGCGACAGCTACCATACGAAAGAAGAGTAAATACCTTTTGATATACCCATAAAAGCTTGAGTATGACCAAACGTATCATAGGACTTGAGCTCGTTTTAGAGTCTGCTCAAAAACAGAGTGTACACGTTGGAAATCCGCTTCTAAAATAGAAGGTTTGGCTACAAAGATATAATAGCCTCCCTTTAAAGAGTCGGCATAAATTATAAAAAGGGCTCGCAAAAGTCTTTTTGCCCTGTTTCTTTGTACCGCTTTGCCCACTCTCTTACTCGCTACAAAGCCTACACGAATTGTACAATTTGGCATAAAAAAAAGTACGAAAAAGGGCGTATGAAACGCCCGACCGCCTTTATATACTTTATCAAACTCTCGTTTTGTCTTAAGAGTTTGGTATCCTTTTACACAGCCAATCTTTTTCTACCTTTAGCACGTCTTGCATTGATCACTTTTCGACCGCTTTTTGTCTTCATTCTGGCACGAAATCCGTGTGTTCTCTTGCGTCTGGTATTGTGGGGTTGATACGTTCGTTTCATCCTAGGTTCCTTTAGTTAATTTTTGGAAACCAAGTCTACAAAAAAAGAGCTTAAAAGTTAGTAAATGGGGGATTTTAGGGAAGAGGCGGAGGGTTTAGACCCTCTGCCCGTTCACGTAGACTACGATATTGTCGCCCTCGGCGTCGAATTTGACTGAATCGCCTTCTTGCACTTTATCCTCAAGGATAAGTTCAGCTAGCCTATCTTCTACAAGTTCATACAAGGCTCGTTTAAGCGGTCTTGCTCCATATACAGGATCAAATCCTGCCCGAGCAACCAGTTTTTTGGCGCTTTCTGTCATCTCTATTTTGATATCACGCTCTTTGAGTTTTTCTTGAATCTTTTTAAACATGATATCAACGATTTGGAGAATCTCTTTTTCCCCAAGCGGATTAAAGATCACGATATCATCAAGCCGGTTCAAAAACTCTGGTTTA
The DNA here is from genome assembly GCA_015494715.1 of Campylobacterota bacterium. Taxonomy (GTDB): domain Bacteria; phylum Campylobacterota; class Campylobacteria; order Campylobacterales; family Nitratiruptoraceae; genus Nitratiruptor. Next base: position 10,304 of record WGAT01000101.1, on the reverse strand, counting down.
AAATGGCGTTTGAGCTCATCTTTTACCGCTTTTTCCCTATCTTGGGGATCTTTAAACTCCATAATCTTATCGCTGGCGATATTGCTCGTTAAGATGATGATGGTATTTTTAAAATCTACCGTCACACCTTTATTATCGGTAAGTCGTCCATCATCGAGCACTTGCAATAAGATATTAAATACATCTGGATGGGCTTTTTCGATCTCATCAAACAAAATAACGCTATAAGGCTTTCGTCGCACCGCTTCGGTAAGCTGTCCACCCTCTTCATATCCTACATATCCCGGAGGTGCGCCAACGAGTCTTGATACGGCATGTTTTTCCATATATTCGCTCATATCAAAACGTATAAGCGCCTTTTCCGTATCAAACAAAAATCTGGCCAAGGTTTTGGCGGTCTCGGTCTTACCAACCCCCGTAGGTCCTAAGAACATAAAGCTTCCAATCGGTCTATTGGTATCAGAAAGCCCAGCTTTGTTTCGTTTGATGGCTCTTGCCACCGCTTTGATAGCTTGATCTTGACCGACCACATATTTGCGAAGCTCGTCTTCGATATGCAAAATCTTCTCTTTTTCGCTTTGGAGCATTTTGCTTACAGGAATACCCGTCCACTTGCTCACGATCTCGGCTATCATCTCCTCATCGACCGCTAGCTTGAGCAATGTGCCCTTTTCTTGCATTCGCTCCCACTGCTCGTTGAGCTCTTGGAGCTTCTTCTCAAGCTCAGGGATTTGACCATATTCGATCTCGGCCGCTTTATCGTATTTACCCTCTCGCTTCGCTTTTTCGGCTTCCGCTTTGAGGCGCTCAATCCGTTCTTTGATCTCGGCAATCTGTTTAAAGATCTTTTTCTCCGTCTCAAACTGGGCCTCGAGTCGGCGTTTTTCTTCTTCGAGTTCAGCTAGTTCTCTTTCTATCTCTTTGAGACGCTCTTCGTTTTTCTTGGTCTTCTCCATCAAAAGCGCCTCTTTTTCAACCAAGAGCTGCTGAATTCTACGCTTAACCTTTGTCAGCTCAAAAGGCTCGCTCTCAATTTGCATTTTTAGCTCTGCGGCCGCTTCGTCAATCAAGTCGATCGCTTTATCTGGCAAGTATCGATCCGTAATATATCTGCTTGAGAGTTTGACGGCGGCTACCAACGCACTATCAAGGATTTGGACATTGTGGTGCGCTTCGAGCCGCTCTCTAATACCTCTTAGAATTTGAAGCGCCTCTTCTGGACTTGGCTCTTCCACCTTTACAGGCTGGAATCGTCGCTGAAGTGCCGCGTCTTTTTCGAAATATTTTCTATACTCTTTTAGAGTCGTTGCACCGATGGTATGCAGCTCTCCTCGTGCAAGAGCGGGTTTTAAGATATTGGCTGCGTCCATACTTCCTTCGCTAGCACCTGCACCTACGATGGTATGGATCTCGTCAATAAAGAGAATGATGTTACCAGCTTTTTTCACCTCATCGATGACCGCTTTGAGTCGATCCTCAAATTCCCCTCGATATTTCGCACCCGCTACGAGGCTTGTCATATCCAAGGCCACGACTCTTTTGTTTTGCAGACTCAAAGGCACCTCTTTATTGACGATCCGCTGTGCCAGTCCCTCCACAATCGCCGTTTTACCTACACCCGGCTCACCTAATAAAATCGGGTTGTTCTTGGTTTTACGAATAAGGATCTGCATAACCCTATGGATCTCTTCATCCCGTCCAATAACCGGATCAAGCTCACCTTCGGCGGCTTTTTTGGTCAAATCGATACCATACTTTTCCAAAGCCTCCAGATTTTCGTCAGCCGTTTGGGATTCAATCTTTTTATCGCCCCGAATCGCTTCGAGCGTCTTTTTAAGCTCAAAAAGATCTACATATTTGCCAAGGACTTCTTTAAATACGGGATGATCCACATTGGCTTCTATCCAAGTATCTACGGCTAGATACTTGTCTCCATTTTTGACCATAAGACCTTCGGCTTTTTGCAGACTCTCGGCCAAAGCCCTTGATATTTTGATATTTTCTTTTGTAATGGTTGATACTTTTGGCAATCTATTCACATAACTTTTAATTTCAAGCTCGATTGGGGTCTTATCCACGCCCATTCGGTTTAAAGCCTGATTGAGAATAGATCCCGTATCCGTTAACAACGCCCATAATACATGGGCCACATCCACTTCTGGATTTTTATTATGCAACGCTAGACTAACGGCGCTATCGAGCGTCTCCGTCATCTTATGCGTCAATTTCTCAAAGATATTACCGCTCATTCGCATGCTCCTTTTTAAGTTTTGTCTAATTATATAATCTTAGTCGATTATTGTCAAGTTATGAGTCCTTTGGCGAACTCTTGCGAGAATGATAACCAACTTCGATCAAATTCTCTGATACTTTTGTTGCACTGACTCATTTAGCCAATTTTTAGTAATTTTTCCATATAATTAACCCCAATTTCAAACTCACTACGTTACAAGGGATTAGATGAAAAGATCAAAACCATTTTATGTAGGTGCGGCCACCGCTTTACTTCTTTGCACTTCGCTTTTTGCCAAACATCAACCAAACGATTTTAATCTGACGGCCAAACTGCAAGCCATATCCAAATTTACCAAAGTAGTAAACACCGTGGAGCAATATTATGTAGATCCTTTGACAATCAATCAGATTATCGACAAAGCGATTGCCGGACTTTTGAGCAATCTAGACGCTCACAGCGCCTTTTTGGATAAAAAACATTACAAAGAGCTCAAAATCCAAACCAGCGGGGAATTTGGAGGTCTTGGCATTACCGTAGGGATGCGAGACGGAGCGCTCACCGTCATCGCACCACTGGAAGGAACGCCGGCGGATAAAGCGGGCCTCAAACCCGGTGACATCATCCTCAAAATTAATGACAAATCGACACTGGACATGACTTTAGACGAAGCGGTCAACTTGATGCGAGGAAAGCCTGGAACCAAAATTACCCTGACTATTTTTCGCAAAGGTCTCTCCAAACCTTTTAAAGTCACTATCACCAGAGCCATTATCAAAGTCAAATCGGTCTACGCTAAACATATCATCAACGATAACACTCTGTATCTTCGTATCACCAACTTTGATAAAAAGGTTGTCAACGAAGTAAAAAAATACCTCAAAAAGAACAAAAATCTCAAAGGGATCATCATCGATTTACGCAATAATCCCGGTGGTCTTCTCGATCAAGCGGTCGGACTCTCAGACCTCTTTATCGACCATGGCGTTATCGTTTCGCAAAAGGGACGTATCCCATCTGAAAACAGAGTCTACAAAGCCCATGCGGCCGGAACGATCAAAAATATTCCATTGGTAGTGCTCGTAAACGGGGGAAGCGCAAGTGCAAGCGAGATAGTCAGTGGAGCGCTCCAAGACCACCACCGAGCCATAATCGCCGGAGAGAAGACTTTTGGAAAAGGAAGCGTGCAAGTGATCTTGCCTATCGACAAAGATGAGGCGATCAAACTCACCATCGCTCGCTACTATCTACCCAGTGGACGTACAATCCAGGCCAAAGGCATCACACCCGATGTCATCGTCTATCCCGGTAAAGTCAAAAAGGTTGAGGATGCATTCGCCATTAAAGAAAAGGAGCTCAAAGCCCATCTCAAAAGCGAATTAGAAAAGCTCGATCACAATACCACCAAAAAGATAAGCACAAACCAAACCAAAGAGGAAAAAGATCTCATACCCCAAGAAAAACTCTACAACGACGCCCAACTCAAAGAGGCCTATGATCTGCTCAAAGCCTTGATCATCGCAAAGGAGAAGAAGTGAAAAAGATTGAGCCGCTCTATGAGGGCAAAGCCAAAAAAATATGGAAAACGACGGATCCAAACTTGCTCATAGCGGAGTTCAAAGACTCCCTCACCGCCTTTGACGCCCAAAAAAAATCGAGCGCCAAAGGCAAAGGAGCCCTCAATTGCAAAATAAGCGCCTATCTTTTTGAGCTTTTGGAAAAGCATGGGATAAAAACCCATTTCGTAGAATGTATCAGCGACAACGAGATGGTAATCAAAAAAGCCCAAATGATTATGATCGAAGTAGTGGTACGAAATATCGCCACGGGCTCTCTTACGAAAAGACTTGGCATCCCCGATGGCACGGTACTGCCCTTTGCACTTGTGGAGTTTTACTACAAAAACGACGACCTCCACGATCCGCTTATCAATGACGAACATGCACTGATATTGGAGCTAGTAGAGCATGAGAGTGAGCTAGAAGAGCTCAAGCGCCTGGGTCGTGAGATCAATGTGGTGCTCAAAAGCTTTTTTGACAAAGCGGGTCTAAATCTTGTAGATTTCAAAGTGGAATTTGGTAAAGATAGTGAGGGCAACATCATCCTAGCCGATGAGATAAGTCCCGATAGCTGCCGCTTTTGGGATAAGGAAAGTGGACGCAAAATGGATAAGGATCTCTTCCGCCACGATTTGGGGGATGTAAAAGTAGCCTATGCAGAGGTACTACAACGAATACAAAAGGTGATATCATGAAAGCTATAGTTAACATTCATCTCAAACCCGGAGTTCTTGACCCTCAGGGTAAAGCGGTCCACCACGCACTGGTTCAGCTTGGTTTCAAAGGTGTGGAGGATGTGCGGGTAGGCAAACAGATCATCCTCACACTGGATGACTCTTTGAGCATAGAGGAGGCCACAAAAGAGGTGGAGCAGATGTGTGAAAAACTTTTGGCCAATACCGTCATCGAAGACTACACTATCAAGATAGAAAAATGAAAGTAGCCATCATCCGATTTCCCGGGACTAATTGCGAGTTTGATACAGACTATGCATTTGGACGCATCGGAGCCGATCGCACCATCGTCTGGCACAAAGAAGAATCCTTACCAAAGGATACCGACCTTGTAGTGCTTCCGGGTGGATTTAGCTATGGCGATTATCTTCGCAGCGGCGCCATCGCACGCTTTAGTCCCATAATGAAAGCCATCAAAGAGTTTGGCCAAAAAGGTGGATACGTGCTGGGTATTTGTAACGGATTTCAGATACTGCTAGAATCCCATATGCTCCCGGGCGCCATGATGCGAAACAAAAACCTCCACTTCATCTCCAAATTCCAATATATTAAAGTCCTCCACACCGACAACAAATTCTTAAGCCAAACAAGTGAGGGGGAAGTACTCAATATCCCAATAGCTCACGCAGAGGGTAACTATTTTGTCAAACCAGACAAACTAAAAAAGATGTACGACAACCACCAAGTCATACTCCAATATTGCGACGCCCAGGGCAATTACGACAATCCAAACGGCAGCGTAGACGCTATTGCCGGTATTTGCAACGAAAACAAAAATATCTTTGGTCTCATGCCACATCCAGAAAGAGCCTGCGAAAAACTGCTTGGCAGCGAAGATGGGATCAAAATGATTAAAGGATTTATGCATTAAAGCAATTCAATTTGGTATAGTGTGGACGCTGCTTAGCCTTTGGCTTGCGGCGTCGAGCATTTTGGCTCAATGGCATTTCATACCTAAAGAGATTTTTCAGGGCCAAATATTTCCCGTTACGATCCAGTTTCTCTCTCCTTTTACACATCCAAAACAGATCCGATTTTCTATGGACAACGGCCGTAACGTCAAGCTGATCTTTAGCAACACTCCTGTACGCCACGATGACTTGTACTATTATAAGACTTTTTATTTTAAGATGTTGGCAGCACAAGCCAAACTTCCTACCATTCATATCCAAATAGATACCCTTTTTGCCACCCTGCCGGGTAAAGAGATCCACGCTACTCCACTCAAAGCTCCCAAAGATTTTTGCCATGTTCTTGCCAAAAAACTTCAACTCATAAAACATGAAGAGGTACAATACAACGCCAATTATAATCTTGTGGTACTCAAACTCTCCTCCATCTTAGGCAATCTAGAGGACTTTCACCTCCCTTGGGCAAAAAAAGAGAAAGTCAAGGAGCTCGATCTCTCCTTTCCTAAAACTAGTGCTATCTACTACGCCATCGTCCCCGCCACACTTTCACAACTGCACTTTAGTTATTTTAATACAGAGAAAAGGGAGTTTCGCACTCTTCGCTTCGATATCCACGTTAAAGACGAGACGGTGAGCACCCAATCAGATATCAAACCGGCTCAAGACAAATATCATCTACTCAAGCTCATACTTCTTGGAGTCACAGGGGGTATTCTTCTTGCTCTGGGTATCTTTAAAAGAAGTTTCTTGGGTTTTTTATTTGGAGTTGGCATGTTGGCTTATATGGGGTATATGCTTATGCCTATGCAAAAGATATGTGTCAAAAAAGGGAGCCGTATCTATATCCTCCCCACACGCAACAGTACGGCCTTTGCGATCTTGCCCCATTCAAAAATATTTTTAAAACTGAACGAAGTGGATGGATATGCAAAAATCAAACTCTCCAACGATAAGATAGGATGGGTCAAAGATGAAGATATTTGCAAAGATTAGAGGCCTCTATGCAGCGGCTGTCATTACGATTTTAGTCACCTTCAATATTTTTACCTTTTTACTTTTGCCAAAAAAATATTATAAAGATATCAAGCGTTTTTACACCAAAACAATCTTAAAGTTTTTGGGCATTAGACTCCTCATCGAGGGTACGCCCGATCCAGAAGCGAAAATGATCATCATGAACCACTCCAGTTTTATCGATATTCCGGTCATTGAAGCGACCTATCCAAAAGATATGGTTTGGATAGCAAAAAAAGAGCTTTTTGACACCCCCTTTTTTGGTCTGCTTCTCAAACTTCCCGATAATATCCGCCTCAATCGAGAAGATCGTAAATCCTTGATACACCTGCTCAAAGAATCAAAAGAAAAAAGCAAGGAAAAGAGTATAGCCATCTTTCCCGAAGGCACACGGGCACGAGGGAACAAACTACTGCCCTTTAAACCCGGAGCCAAAATTATCGCCGACAAACTGCATCTCAAAGTCCAACCAGTCCTTATCGTCTGCGCCCGAGCACGATTTGACAGCAAAAAACTAGAGCTCCACCCCGGTCCCATAAAGGTCAAATATCTGCCAAGCTTCTATCCCGATCCGAAAAAAGAGTGGCTCAAAGAACTTCGAGATCAGATGCAAAAGGAGTTGGAGAAAGAGCGACAGGCTCTGTGCCCAGCTTGATGATCCTATCACTGCACCATTTGGCCAGATCCATATCGTGGGTGATAAGCAAGATTCCTACCCTATCAAGGTAGCTCAGCAGCAGCTTCATCACTTTGAGGCTTGTCACATTATCCAAAGCGCTTGTGGGCTCATCCGCCAAAAGAAGCTTTGGCCGCATCATGATGGCTCTAAGAATTGAGCAGCGCTGAAGCTGCCCGCCGGAGAGCTTATGGGGCAGCTTTTGTAAAAGATCGGAATCTATATCCATTTGCCTTGCTATCTCTTCTATTCCCTCAATCTGGCATACCTCGGCTATTTGATCAAGGATTTTGTAGCTGGGATGAAAAGAGGTGTAAGGATCTTGGAAAACGCTAGAGAAACGATCGACCCAAATAGAGCCAGAAATTGGCTTTAAAAATCCACCAGTAAGTTCAAAAAGCGTACTTTTACCAACGCCACTGGGGCCAACGATAGAGACAACCTCCCCTTGACGGACCTCAAGATTGAAATCTTTAAAAATCAAACGATCTTTAGAGTAGCCAAAGGTAAGATGTTCTATGCGTAAAACGATCATGCTTTTTTAACAAACTCGCTTTTGAGTTGCATCGCACCAAATTCGGGGACTTTGCACTCAATATTGTGACCCCCTTCGCAAAGACGGATATTTTTGACCTTTGTCCCTGCTTTGATAGCGCCGCTAGCTCCTTTAACTTTCAAATCCTTGATGACAATAACAGTATCGCCATCGGCCAAACGATTCCCGTGGGCATCAATGACTATCAGCCCCTCCTCCTCTTTCTTGGCATCTTCTGCGCTAAACTCATATCCACACTCGGGACAGACCAAAAGCTCCCCATCCTCATACACATAGATACTGCCGCATTTTGGACAATTCGGAAGACCCATTTTATTCCTTTTATTTTTTTTGCCATTATACACAAAGAGTCCTAAGATTTTAACATCGTGCACATCTATATAACGGAGGGAGAGACAATGTACGCAAACGCTTTAAAAAAGGCTCAATAAGCGTAGTATCGCCTAACGAATAAATACTCCATTTGCCCTGCCTTGTTACTCGCACTATACCGGCATCACGCAGCTGCTTGAGATATTTGGAGGCTAGCGGCTGGGAGATTCCTAGCGTATCACTTACTTCACATACACATACATCACGATTTTGGGTTATGAGCGCCAAGACTTCGAGTCTTTTCTTATCGGCCAAAGCTTTGGCCACTCGTACCAACTCTTCCAAAGCAATCCTTTGTGCACTACCCTAACTTTTTGCTATCGCAAATAAGTTAGGGCTTCTTGCTTCAACGGTCGCCTCGTGGCGCACCTCCACAGGTTCTACGGGCAGTTCCTGCCCTGATAGCGCTTGGTTATTGCGCTTTTTGATCATTATAGCACAATCTTGCTTTGCAAGACAAAAAGAATTCTTCCTCTAAATCAGTAGATTTTGGAGGGAGAATTCTTTTTGAGTTTCGTTAAAAAATATCTTTCAGTAGATATAAAGCCAAATTATATAACACTTTCATCATATAACGAATTTGGAATATAAATCAAGAAAGGCCCTGCGATGGATCTACCCCAAGCACTTCTTCAACTCAGCTACGCTATGGCTCCTTACATTCTTTTGGGTCTTTTCATAGCCGGCATACTACACGAGATCATTCCAGATACTTTTATTCAAAAACATCTAGGGAAAGAGGAGACTTCCTCCGTTATTAAAGCTACGATCTTTGGCATCCCTATACCGGTTTGCTCTTGTGGCGTCATACCTTTGGCCACAAGTTTACAAAAACAAGGAGCAAGCAAGGGGGCGGTACTTAGCTTTCTCATCTCCACCCCCATTACTGGCATCGACTCTATTTTAGCCACTTTTGGGATGTTTGGATGGCTCTTTACCATCTATCGTATCCTCACTTCTACGATCATCGCCATTACCGCCGGCCTCTTGGTCAACCTACTTGACTCTACCAAAAGCCATACTTCCCTTTTCCGTCAATCCCCTACTCCCGCCAAATCGGCATACAACGGCGCTCAACCTATGGCCATCTCCTTTACACAAGCATCAAACTGCGATGGAGAGGAGTGCTCATGTAACTACGACAATACGATAAAAAAGCGTTTCTCCCTACAAAGCGCGCTCTATTATGGATTTGTCACCCTTCTTGGGGATATCACCAAGCCTCTTTTTTGGGGACTTGTCCTAGGCGCCCTTATTAGTATAGCCATACCTGAGAATCTCTCCCATTATCTTAGCGGCAAGATATGGCTGGCTTATCTTTTAGCCGCTGCGATAGCAATCCCAATGTATGTATGCGCTACGGCTTCTTTGCCCATTGCGGCCGCTTTAATGCTACATGGAGTCAGTCCCGGAGCCGCCTTTGTCTTTTTGAGCGCCGGTCCCGCTACCAATACCGTTACCATCGGGGTAGTCAAAAAGATGCTCGGCTCCAAATCCCTGAGTATCTACCTCGCCACTATCGCTATGGGCTCCATTCTTTTTGGCGTGCTGCTTGATTGGATATTTCAAGGGATTGATGTGAAAAATATCATTCATATCCAAAAAGAAGCCAATATTATAACTATGATAAGCACCGCACTTTTATGGCTGCTTATTTTATATCATCTTTTAAAAGAGAAATTGACCAAAAAGAGCTGTTGTGGATAAAAGATTGACATACTCCCCACGCATAAATGCGGGGGATTCTGGCTTTAAGCGGGGACGCCTACAATTGCAGGTCTTACTTCCCCTATGCCAAGAGTCGATGCCCCGACTCTGCAAATGTTGATAGCGGCGTTTATGTCTCTATCGTGCATAGTTTTGCATTTTGGACATTGCCACTTTCTCGTTTTCAAATCCAACTCATCCAAAACGTATCCACACTTTGAGCAGGTTTTGGATGAGGGATAGAATCTGTCTATCTTGATGAGATTTGTTTTATATTCCAAGATATTTACAAACTCGCTAAAGGCATAATCGCTTATCTTTTTACCCCATCGCTTTTGCATAGCCTTGATATTCAAATCCTCAATAACAACGAATTGATAGGATTTAGCTATTTGGTTGGCAAGTTTGTGGAAATAGTCCCTTCTTGTATTGGCTATCTTAATGTGAAGCCTTGCCAAAGCTCTTTTGGCTCTTTTATAGTTGTTTGAGCCTTTCTGTTTTTTGGATAGGCTTCTTTGCAGTTTTTTGAGTTTTTTAAGATG
>WGAT01000100.1 GCA_015494715.1 Campylobacterota bacterium | reverse complement strand
CGTGGGATGTGGCGGCGGGGATTTTGATGGTCCAAGAGGCTGGAGGGGTGGTGAGCAACCATCTGGGCAAGCCTTATGGATTTGGCGACATTATCGTAGCCACCAACGGCCATATCCACCAGCAGCTTCTAAAGCGGCTGGGGAGCTGGGATTAATCCTCTCTCCATTCGCTCCAGCCCAAAAACTCTTTGAATTTTGGCACGAAGAGGATATCTTTTGGGCGAATATCGAGCCCAAACGCTCTTAGCAGCTTCTCTCGCACCTCTTTGATACGCCAAAAAAAGAGCAGGTCTCCTTTGTAAGGTGTCTTGGTCCAAGCACCGATGCGCAAAGTATGCTGCCACTCGTTGGCGATGAGGTTTTGGATCTCTACGATATAAGGTTCTAAGATTGTGCCCTCTAGCTCTTTATGCTCTTGCTCGGCCAGCCCTCTGGCATAAGAGAGCAGAGCCGTCTTGATGCGTTGGAGGTTGTCCGATTCGATGGCAAAATCTTCGATTGTGCCTTTGAAGATTTCGCTCTCGAAGCGCTCCACAAACTCCTTTTTGGCATAATCGAAACGCTCGATCGCCACCTTTTGGATCCCATTATCAGGCAAGTAGATCTTTTCGGGCAGGGTGATCTGGATAGGATAGCGCTCAAAGACCATCTGGGCTACCGATTTGGCCAAATTTTTAAGCTTGGGTTTGGTATCGGTGGCGAGAATGAGGCGTTTGAGGCTGTTTTCGAGGGCTTTGTCTTTTTTGATCAGATAAAAGATCAAAGCGCTTCTAATAGCCTCTTCGATCTCGTTTTTAGGCAGATAGGCACCCACCTCGTCTCGCAAAAACTCCCCCTTTTCGGGGGCTATGGCGTTCCAGGCTATGAGCATTAGGCCAGCTCCACCAAAGTTTTGTCGATCTTTTGGCTGATATGCTCGTCAAACAAAGCGATGGTAGGCACCATCCATCCCATCCAGTATCTGGCTTTGCCCTCTTTGTTCTCTCCAAAGTAGGCCAACGCTATGCGTCCAAAGCCCATCTCTTTCTCTATCTTTTTGGCGTCTCGCAAAAATCGTCTGGGTACTGGCGGCAGCTCCTCGAAGCTCAGCGGTTTGCCCTCTTCGCCGTGGTGCTTGACAAGGCTGGCGGCGCTTCCAAGATTTCGTAAGGCCTCCATGACTTTTATAAATTTGTGCTTTTTCAAAAAGGCTAGCAATATCTCACCCGCAGGCAGTCGCAAGATCTCGATATTCTCCTCCTCTTCTCTGAGATCCACGCACAAATACGCGCGCCCCTCTATCATCTCGATATGGGCGAAGATCTTTTTGTTTTTGGGCAGCTCCTTGAGTACCTCTTGCACTTCGTAGCTTACACCCTCTTCTTCATACTTTTGGCCGCTCTCTTTGCCCTCTTTTGCCATAAAGTAGGTGGACTCGCCGTTCTTTTTGCCAAGTATCAGATCAAAACCCCACTTTTTAAGAGCTTTTATCTTAAATTCCCGCTCTTTTTGGGGCTCTCCCAAGGTTTCAAACACAAGCGTATTGAAAAGCATCGCTTCGCGAATTTCCGTGATCATTTCCTCTCCTTTTTTGATCGCATTATAGCCCACAAAAGCGGGAAGAAAAGCGACTTTAGTCGCTTATAGAGAAATTTTGGCCGGTTCTTTGATAATCAAATAGGAGGTGACCTCTTTGACCCCTCTGGTATGGAGCGTAGTTTGAATGGCTTTGTCGGCGGTCTGTTTTTTGTGCACTTTGCCATAAAGCTCTACGGCCCCATCGTGGACTACGACTAAAATCGTAGAAGAAGGGATATCTTTGGCCACTGCGAGGCGGTATTGGATCTGGGCTTTGAGCAGCAGATCGTTGCGTTTTTCCACGCTGGCTTTGTTGTCGATGCGTTTGTAATAGAGCCAAAAACTATTTTTTGCCTCGGGTATGACCTTTTGTTCCGTTTTGGAGAGATCTTTGACCACTTCGCTCGATTTTTCAAGAAGCAAAAGCATCTGCTCAAGCGCCTTTTGCAGCTCTTGGCTAGGATCTTCGTTGGGCGACTGGGCAAGAAGAGAGAGGCTGCATGCCAAAACGGCTCCTATTTTACCTATCCATCGCATCTTTGGCTCCTTTCATAGCGTTTTGTAGACTCTGTTTGGCTTTGTTAAAAGCGTGCGCTCCCAATCGTTTTGCCTCCTCGCCTCCGATGGTTTGTCGATGTTTTTGATGTACAAACTCTTTGAAGCGTTTTTTTAAATTTCCTATGGCCTTTTCCGCCTCCGTTTTGAGATGTTCAAACAAGGATCTGTTTTGCTGGGCGATAAAAAGCAGCTTTTCTTGGATGCCCGGCTCGCTCTGTTTGGCCACCTCTTGGATCGTTTGGATATAGATTTCGTGGATATGGGGAAGATCTTGGAGGATCGCTTCGTAGTTGTCGATGATGAGGGCTCTGGCCTCATCGGGGGTGAAGCGTATCGTTTCGTCAAATTTGATCAAACTTTTGCGAATACCTTGTTCTATCCCAACAATCGCCCCTTGTACGATCTCATCGGCATAATTGACGCTCGCTTCGGCGATGGTGGCGGCCATAAGGAGTATGGTTTTGCTCACATCTTTGATATGGGCCGCGTCGACATTTTTATCGATAGTTTGATGGGCGAGCTCTTTTGTGATCTCGGCGATCGTCTCTTGGATATCCTCCCCTCTCTCAAGAGCGTTAATAATGGCCGACTCCGTAGTTTCGGCCAGTATGCCCAAAAATTCTAAGGAACTGAGTTTATAAGAGTCTAGTATCTGTTGTGCTTGGCTGCGCTTGGGTTTAGGGAGGGTATCGATCGCTTTTTGCAGCTCTTCAAAGGTTTCGATAAGTTCGCTTTTGAGCTCTTGCTTTTGGGCTTCGATCTCGCTTTTGAGTTTGTCTATTTGAGCGAGCAGCGTTTGGATTTTGGCTATTCTTGGCGCTTTTTTGGCTTCGATCGCTTGAGAGATCGCCTCTTTTGGATTATCCGATAGATCCATGTCCCACCTTTTTGCTAGATGGGACAATTATAGCAAAACTAGCGTCTGCGATAGTTTTGAGCGCTTCGGCCCCGACCTTTATAATTTCCTCTTCTGTGATTTCCGCCTCGATTGGGTCTAGAGAGTTCTCTTTTGGCCTGCTCGAGGAGTCTTTCGATCTCTTTGAGACTTTTGCCTATCTTTTCGCTACCGGTAGTGGTATCGTTTTGGATCACCATCGTGGCTAGCTTGAGGGCTATTGTTGAGATATCGTTTTCGGCTTCGAGCAGATTGACCAGCTCAATCGCTTCTGGGCTTACCTCTTGGGAGAGGACCTCTTGCATAATCGATCTTTTCTTTTGGTCTTTGATCTCGGTAGAGGTTGGGATCTCTTTGTTAATAAGAGAGCTGCCCACCTCTTTTTGGATACGAAGAAGCTGCTTGAATTCGTGGGGGGTGACAAGGCTTACGGCGATACCCTCTCGTCCCGCTCGTCCCGTCCGCCCGATGCGATGGACATAACTCTCAGGATCAAAGGGGATATGGTAGTTAAAAACGTGGGAAACGTCGCTAATGTCTAATCCTCTTGCCGCCACATCGGTGGCTATGAGGATCTCCGCATCGCCTCTTTTAAAAGCTTTGATGGTCTCTTCTCGCTGGCGCTGGGGCATATCGCCGTGGAGCCCTTTGGCATTGTATCCTTGTGCTCGTAAAAATTCGCTCAGTCTATCCACTTCCACTTTCATCCGACAAAAGATGATCGATTTGGTCGGATTTTTATAATCGAGCAGTCGTATGAGTGCTTCGTCCCGCTCTCTTTCATCTACTACATAGTAGTACTGTTTGATGTTGGCGTTGGTCACCTCTTTTTTGGTGATGGAGATAAACTCGGGGGAGTGGAGGATTTTGCTGGCGAGCTCTTTGATAGCCGGAGGCATTGTGGCGCTAAAAAGAAGCGTTTGGCGATTTGTGGGCAGATATTCAAAAATCGCTTTGATATCGTCCAAAAAGCCCATATCGAGCATCTCGTCCGCTTCGTCGAGGACTACGAATTTTGGATTGAGTTCTATTTTGCCACTTTGGAGCAGGTCGAGTAGTCTTCCCGGAGTCGCCACCACCACGGCTGCATTTTTGATATGGGCGAGCTGTCTGGAGTAGGAGCTGCCCCCATAGACGGTGGCCGTTTTGATCCCTAGATATTTGCCCAGACGAAAAATTTCGTCGCTTACTTGCGTGGCCAGTTCACGGGTAGGGACGATCACGAGGGCTTCTGGTTCGCCATCGAGTTCGAGCATATTAAGAATCGGTAGAGCAAAGGCGGCCGTCTTGCCCGTGCCGGTATGGGCTTGGCCTACTATATCTTTCCCCGATAAAATAACGGGGATCGCCTCTTTTTGGATCGGGCTTGGCTCTTTGAAGCCGGCGGCTTCGATAGCTTTCATAATTTGGGGTTTGAGATGAAAATCTGCAAAAGTCATACGTTTCCTCTGTAATAGATTTGACCTTCGATTAGCGAATCGTAACGATTCAATCAAAGGGCTCAAATTATCTGGAGGATAAGAAGGATCGAATCGTAAAAATGCTCGCCTATCAAAGGCTTGGGGCGTATTGTAGCGTAAAGTGCTTAAGGCATTCTTAAGTTTTTGAAGAATTTATGGTATACTTATAAAAAAATTAAGGAGAAAATGATGAAAGAGATGAAAGATTTCGATCAAAAAATACAGATCGAATACCCTACCATCTGGCGCTATAAAGTGATTGGAGAAAACGCCAAAAAGACAAGAGCAGCGATCCAAAGCGTTACCGATAGGCCTACGACTATTACTTTCTCAAAGCAGTCCAACAGAGGCAAGTATCAAAGCTTCAACGCCGACATTATGGTGCACTCCGAAGAGGAGCGAGAGAGGATCTATCAAGACCTCAAAGCCCACAAAGATATCAAGATGGTGCTCTAAGCGCCATCTCTCGCAAAATCCCCGCTTTTTCCTCCGCTTTTGCGTTCAAGCTGGATATTTTTGATCACCATCCCTTTATCGATCGCTTTGACCATGTCGTAAATCGTCAGCAGCCCTATGCTCACCCCCGTGAGCGCTTCCATCTCCACACCCGTGCGTCCCTTTAGCTTGCAGGTGACGAGGAGCTTGAAACCGGGAAGCCGGGGCAGCTCCTCTATGTCGCAGTTGATGGATGTAAGTAGCAAGGGATGGCACATGGGGATAAGATCTGGCGTCTTTTTAGCCCCCATGATGGCGGCGATGACGGCGGTATGCAAGACCGCCCCTTTTTTGGTGGTTTGGTTGATGATGGCATCATAGGCCTCTTGGCTCATCTGGATGATACCGCTGGCCACCGCCACGCGCTGGGTCTCTTCTTTTACGCCCACATCCACCATTTTGGGGCGCTTTTTTTCGTCTAGGTGCGTTAGCTCAGATTTCATAATCGACTACTTTCGTTTCTGTATTGTTCGCTTTGAGCCACGCGACGATCTCTTGGTGGTAGGGGTGGACTCGGTAGCTTTCTAGATCCTCTTTGGTGTTGAAAGTGGTTACAAGGGCTAGATCGTAGCTTCTAGGAGTTCTGCTAAAATCGATGCCCACTTCGATATCTTGGAGCTGGGGGATCTGGCCTTGCATGCTCAGTAGCTTTTCTTTGGCCTCTTGTGCTACACTAAAATCTAGGAATTTCATAAAGACGATGTGCCTAATCATACCTATCCTTTGGAGTTTGTGATGAAAAAATTGCTTTTTATTGTACCACTGCTTTTGTTTGGAAGCGATAAAGTCTGCACCAAATGTAGCCTCAACAAAGCCCAGATGAAGTGCGAGTACTATGTAGCGCTCAAAGGGGATGCTAGCAAAGCTTTTTTATGCGATCAGTATGCCGATTATCTGGACAAAACCAAGGTATACGGAAGAGCTGCATGGTACTACCTTTTGGCCAAAAAACCCGAAAAGGCGATAGAAGCGGCCAACAATGCTCTAAAACTGGGTGAATCGTATGCCAATGAGTATCTGGCCGAAGCCTATTTGATTTTGGGTCAAAAGCGAAAAGCTACAGAGCATTTCAACAAACTCAAAACCCGATTTTTTAGTGACAAAAATTTCAAAACGCTGCAAAAACTCTATCCAAATTTCGATCCAAAGGAGCTTCAATGAGTATAGAACCGCCTCGCTATCTTTATGAGGATTATAGACATTGGCAAGGAGATTGGGAGCTCATCGATGGATATCCTTTTGCCATGGCGCCAAGTCCGTATGGGAAGCATCAAAAATTGATGGGTAGATTGCTGCATCTTTTTAGCAGCGAATTGGAAGAGTGTACGTGCGAAATCTATCCAGAGCTTGACTGGATTATCAATGAGAGCAATGTAGTCAGACCCGACCTGGCGATCTATTGCGAAGATATCGAAAAATATCCGACAACTATGCCAAAAATCATAATTGAAATCATTTCATCTTCTACGGTACAAAAGGATGAGACAATCAAGTTTGAGTTGTACGAAAAAGAGGGGGTAGAGTATTATCAAACATGACCGTAAAACCTCCTCTTTCAGGAGGTGGATATAAGGTCGTCCGGTTTGATATTGATCAGTCATCAATATATGAGTACAATAATAGTGTAATCAGCCACGGGAGAGCAAATGAAAAGAGCGGTTCAGGTCAGACTCTATCCAAACAAAAGGCAACAAGAGCTTTTGCAAAAAAACTTTGGAGCTTGCAGATATCTCTACAACCGCTCTTTGGCTTTGAAAAAGTACGCCTACCAAAAGTTTGGAGTAAACATAAGCGCACATAGACTCATCAAACGTCTACCCACTCTCAAAGAGCGCCATCCTTGGCTCAAAGAGATAGACTCGCAAGCTTTGCAACAATCCATCAGACACCTTGACGAAGCGTTCAAGCACTTCTTTAGAAGAATCAGAAGTGGTGAGACTCCCGGCTTTCCAAAATTCAAGAGCAAAAAACACAAACAAAGCTTCCAATATCCCCAAAGAGTAAAAATTGATGGTAAAAAGCTCTATCTGCCAAAAATCGGATGGATCAAAACTAAAGGATTAAGAGATGATTTAGTTGGTACAATCAAGACTGTAACCATAAGCTATGAGGCATATAGATACTACGCCTCCATTCTTTTGGAGATTGAGGCAGAGCCAATTGAATTTGTAAGAGAGCCTATCGGTATCGATATGGGAGTGGTCTACGCAGTTATTGATAGCAGTGGCAACCATCATACAATAGAGGACTACTCCCCAAGATACCAAAAAGAGCTTGCAAAGCTTGAGAGATACCAAAAGACTCTATCAAGAAAACAAAAAGGCTCAAAAAGGTATCAAAAAGCCAAAATCAAACTCGCAAGAGGGCACAAAAGAGTATCCAATATCCGCTACAACTTCTTGCATCGAATCAGCCACATCTACGGCGAAAACCAAGCAATCGTGGAGGATTTGAATATCAAGGCGATGACGAAATCGGCTAAGAGAACTATCGAAAATTCCGGCAAAAACGTCAAAGCGAAATCGGTTCTCAATCGTAAAATCTTGCAAAATGGATGGAGTCTCTTTTTTGTGCTGCTTGAATACAAAACGAACCACAATCTCATCAAAGTCGATCCAAAATACACAAGCCAAACCTGCAGCAGATGTGGATATGTGGATAAAGCGAACAGAATCTCTCAATCGAGGTTTGTATGTAGATCCTGTGGCTTTACTATCAATGCCGATGTGAACGCCACAAAAAACATACTTGCCCGTGGGATACACGGCAACAATGCCCGTCAGCAACCTAAGGTCGCTTAGGGGAGCGGGAATCTACCTCGTTTACGGGGTGGAGTATCAAGTATTGGTCTATCCTGAGTTGGGAAAGGTGCGAATTTTCAAGCTGATGGACGGAAAGTATAAATTCAAGCTGATGGACGGAAAGTATAAAAAAGTATATGAAGGAAAAGATCGCTTTTGCTTTGATTTGTGTGATATCGAAGTCGATTTTACAAAAGCGTGGAAAAAGTAGTGGTGACCCCTGTTGGATTCGAACCAACGGCCCACTCCTTAAAAGGGAGTTGCTCTACCAGCTGAGCTAAGGGGTCGAAATCTGATGTAATTATAGCAAATTTTTCGCTTTTTCCAAATCGGCCGGGGTGTTGAGATTTAAAAAGCGCTTATCTTCTTTGAAATTTACGAAGAGTGTATTCGCTTGTTTGAGAACAGAGCCGAGTTTGTAGTTGCCTTGTTGGATCTCTTTAGCCAAAAAGGGGGCGATGGAGCGGCGGTAGATACCGATGAGAGGATGGGGGTAGTCGGTGCGAGCGATGATGGCGTCTTTGTGAGGGTGACTAGCCGCCGCCTCCAATAGCGGCTCGATGACGCTACGATCTACAAAAGGAGTGTCCACGCTGATGGCGAAAAACTGAGGCATTCGCTTGAAAATATCCAAAAAAGCGGGCGTAGGAGCAAAAATCTCGTAGCTATCGAGGATCAAAGGGGCCTCGAAATCGAATTTTGGCTCTTTGGTGCAGATAGAGACTCTATCAAAAATTTCTAAGAGCCTGTCGTATTGATATTTGGCCAAGCTTTTTTGGCCAAAGGGGAGCAAGGCTTTATCCTTGCCCATTCGACTGCTTTTACCCCCGGCAAAAAGAACGCAATCCAAAGAGCTTTTTGGCACCCTTACTAATCTCCTGAATCTGGATTGGATGTGGAGGTATTGGTGTCGTAGCTCGTATGGCCGTCTACTGGCAGCTCTCTTTTATCCAGATATTCGCCGGAGGGATCGAGGGATTGTGGCAGGATAAAGCCAGTATCCTTATCCACGGCGAAATAGACCTTTTTGATAGCCGGAAATCCAAAGCTTGCTACTTGATCGCTCGCTTTTTGGGAGTAGGGTTGGCCAAACATATCAAAATAGGGTCGAAAATCAAACCCGGAGGCCCAAGAGAGGGAGATGAGCATCCAGTCGTTTGCGTTGAGACCATCGTTGGGATTGTTGACCAGCTGGTTGATCTCATCTAAAGAGTAGTTGCTCAAGCCGATTTTGGCTTTGTTGTTTTCCCAATCTTTTCTCGCATCCTTTTGCAAATAGCGCTCAAGCAGATGCAGTCTTGTAAGCAGGTGGAAGCCCTCGTCAAGAGCATAATCGCCGACGGCGTACTTTTGCGCGTTCATCATCGCTTCGATGACAAAGAGGGATTGTCCTTTATAGTTGCTGCCGTTGTGCTCTTTGTTATACCAGTAATCTCTCATACACTCGAGTGTATCGGTACTGCCCACACAATGCTGTATGGCGTTGTACTGCTCCTTAAACACCTCTTTTTCGATATGGTGGTCTATTTTGTAATAGTTTTGGCTGAAATCGTTATGCTCTATGTATTGATTATATTTGATAAAAGAGTAGTAGACATACTGATTGGTACGAGAGTGTCCTTCCCATCCTTTGAGCAAAAACAAAGGTCGCTCCAAAGAGTGGCCTACTTCGTGGATATCTCCAAAGCCAACGGGATCAAAAGCCCAAAAAGCGTCGTACGGGTTGCCAGAGCAGCCATATCCACAAGTGGCTTGATCTGCGTTCATATGTTTGACAAAATCGGTGTCGTAGATGGGGATATCTTTGAGTGTGGCGTAGCGTACCACATCGGCAAAAGAGGCGATGCCCGGACCCTTGTAGCCTGCCAACGCCATTGGATAGCTACTTACATAAAGCTTTGTAGCTTCAGCCAGTCCAGAAGCACCCTCATAGGGGTATTTTTTGAGTACTTCTTGGATCGATTCAATCATTTTGTCCCGTTTTGAGTGTACCTCAAAGGCGCTTGTGACAAGCTCCGCCCAGTCGTACTCGTTGGCCTCAAGAGCCTGCTCGAATTTTGCGTCTTTATCGGGATCGGCGTCAAACTCGCTCCAAAAGGGATGCAAGCCGATATTGGATATCTCCAAAGAGACATTTGCATCGTTTTGCTCAAACTCTATTTGTAGCGTACCTCCGTAGGGAGAGGTGAGGGATATAGTTTGATGCGGTTGAATCTCTATGTGGTTTGATTGCAGATATTTAGGCCGCTTATACCCATCTTTTTCAAATGGGTGGGTTGAAGAGGGGCGTATGGAGTTGACAAAAGGTCGAACGATTACGCTTTGATTGTCGTCTAGTCTTGTAATGGTGACTTTTTGACCGGGCAGCACATAGACTCCCGCCGCTCTAAAAGGCTTTTTGCTTATCAAGTGCACTACCTTCGTCGTTGGCGTGATATGGCTAAAGTCGCTTCTGCTAAAATTTCCCAAATCAGGCTGCGTCTTGTTGTTGGGTCGGCTGTACAAAATGGCCGAATCGGCGAAATAAGCCTTGTAGAAAGTGGCGTCATCCGTCGTATCCTTATCCATTGGATAGTGGATTTGAGGTCGATATTTATCCCCTATGAGAAGTGCTAGTTTTAAAAATTTATCCGTAGAGAGATTGGAGTCAAAAATATTGATATTTTGCAGATCCACGCTCGCTAGTTCCGATCGCAAGGCCTTGAGCGGCTCAAATACGAGCTCGCGCAAGGAGAGGTTGGTGTTTCTATCATAACCGGTAGGCTCTTTGGGATCGTCGCTCGTGTAGACGATATCGATATCCTCGTCTCGCAGATGATCCAAAAGACGTACTATCTTTTTTCTTGGTTTTGCCACATCCGCGCATACATCCTCAAAAGAGGTCCATCTACCTTGAGTATCACTCCACTGGGTATATTGGAGATTGAAATATTCTCGTTGTTCCCATGTGGGGCGATCATAAAGGAGGACTCCTTTGCCTTTTTCTATCGCTTTTTTGTAGTTTTGGGTCGTTTCTCTTTGGGCGATATAGATGTCAAAATCGCCACTATCGAGTAAAGAGGCGTCTTCGGTTATGGTCCAGTTGGTTTGGATCTGGTTGTTTTGGAGCCATGTTTGCAAGTCGCTTTTTGCGTTGGCGTTGACGAGAATGCGAAGATTTTCTTGGAAAATATTCCCGCTTTGCTCTTTTTTGGCGAGCCATTTAAAAAGGTTGGCTATGGCCGGCTTGGTATAGGGCTCAAGAGTTTGCAAAGGAGCGCCTATCATTGCGTATCTGGCTTTGTTTCTTTTTTCTCCTATAAAGCCGTAGTAGACGTTTTGATTCTCTTCGTATCCCCCTAAGATTGGCGTATTGACCACGCTTGTGGAGATAAAGTGATCCGCAAAACCCCTATATGGGTTATCGGGGACGCCATCGGGGTAGAAGAAGTGTAATCTGTTCAAACACTGCTTATCGCCTACATCTACGCTATCCATAGCGTTGTAAAGGTCTTCTATGGTCACCTCCGAAGCGTCTCCCGTTTGGAGCGCTTTTTGGAGTGCGTCCATAGCCGTCGTTTGGATGGTAAAGTTGGTATCGCTTGTATGATTGCCATCGCTCACCGCTACTTTTATAAGATAGCTCGTATCGTACTCCAACGATCCTGAGACCTTGACCTCGCCGCTATCGTTTATGCTAAAGGGGACATGGTTGGTGATGCTATAAGTGAGGTCGTCGTCTTGCAGGTCGTACGCTTCGACTACGGCCACGGTAGTATTTTGGTTGATTGCTGGGCTGATTTTGGGACGCAATATCTCTACGGAGGTAATAATAGGCGCTTGAGGTACGCTTCCATAGACTTTGACTTCGGCTAGATGCAAGCAGTTGTCATCCTTGGCTTTTACGATCACATATTTGGCTGGTTTTGGTTGAGGGAGCTCTATATCCTGCCACGCCGTGGTCCAGCGCAAAACCCCATCCTCTTTACCCAAGTTTGGTCCGTAAGGGACGGGGGATACGTAGACTTTTGCGTCTTTAATTCTGCTCGTATGGGCATCTCTTCGTCCTTTGACGCTCACTTTGGTCACAACGGCCCCGTCGGGGAGTTCGAGCTGCCACCAGTTCGTATCGCTCTCACACAGGGTATGGTTGTATGTGTTGATATCCCCGTCTATGGCCAAGGATGCGTCGTAGTTTTGATAGGTTGAGCCTTGGGTGGCCTTGGTGTGCATATGGGTAATCTCCACCACTTCCGTTACGTTTAGATCAAATTTGGCCACTCGTAGCGTCTGCACGCCATTTGTGGCGTCAATTTCTATATCTTTGTAGAGTTTTGCGACGTCGGGCGTGCCGCTCAATCGTCCGCTCTTTGGATCGAAAGTGGCCCATTGGGGTTTGTTTGTGATGGTAAATCTCAAAGAGCTGTCGTTGATATCTGGAGAGTAGCTATACTCTTTGCCTTTTGCGATAAAGGTTAAAGGTTTGTTGGCTTGCTGGACATCGAAACGATCAAGCAAGAAAAGGCCGCTCCCTTTCCATACCTCCACGCCCATCTCCACGTCGGCGTAGTAGAGATTTGGAATATCGCTTACTCCTTTGCTGAGCAAAAATCTCATAAAAGCGTTTGGATGTAAGATATAATCTTTGATCTTGCTTTTGACGACAAAGTTGAAAAATTGTCGCTGATTTTCGCCCGAGGGTCTGTCTTTGTAGACGTCGTACAAAATTCCTTCGATATTGACGTTGGCAAACCAAGGGTGGCTTGGGTGGACGCCTTTGGGATCGAGGCGTACCATAATTTCGTACTTTATATTGCTCATTGAGGTCTGTTTTTCTAGATGGAGCCACCACTCCGGTGCGATATTGTACGTACCGGTAAAATTGATGTCTTTGTAGGTGATATGGGAGAAGACCTCTTTGAGTTTGCTCACTTTGACGGGCCAGCCGCTTTCAGGATTGAGATTTTGTCTAAATTTGTGTCCATAGATCGCTTCTGGATATCCTTTAACGCCCCCCTCTCCATAGGGCCATCCCCAATAAAATCCCCCTTTTAACGTGCCGTTTGCATCAAGATAGCTAAAGGCGCACTGCACCCAATCTTGATCGCTTGGTACCCTGTCTCGTCCCCATGTGTTGTTTTTGTAGGTATATTTTCCTATTTTGATGCTTGCGAAGTTGTCGCAAGCCTTTTTTTGGACGTTGAGGTCTTTTGTAAGAATTTCTGGCGAGACGACGTTGATTATTCTTGTGGCTACAGCTTCGTTGCCCTGAGCGTCTTTGGCTCGATAGATAATCGTATAGCTCCCAAGCTTATAGATGTGTAAGCCGCTGTCGTCGATGGTGACATTGAGCTCGTTGCCTTGGCTGTCTATGGCTTTTGCGCCGGGGTCGATAAAATCATTGCCCAAGATGATTGTGACGTTGCTTTCTCCAACAAGAGTGATGATGGGTTTTTGAGAACTGCTGGAACTGCTGGAACTGCTGGAACTGCTCGAACTGCTCGAACTGCTGGAACTGCTGGAACTGCTGGAACTGCTGGAACTGCTGGAACTGCTCGAACTGCTCGAACTGCTCGAACTGCTCGAACTGCTCGAACTGCTCGAACTGCTTGAACTGCTTGAACTGCTTGAACTGCTTGAACTGCTGGAACTGCTGGAACTGCTGGAACTGCTCGAACTGCTGGAACTGCTGGAACTGCTGGAACTGCTTGAACTGCTCGAACTGCTTGAACTGCTTGAACTGCTGGAGCTGCTTGAACTGCTCGAACTGCTTGAACTGCTTGAACTGCTTGAACTGCTTGAACTGCTTGAACTGCTGGAGCTGCTGGAGCTGCTGGAGCTGCTGGAGCTGCTGGAGCTGCTGGAACTGCTCGAACTGCTCGAACTGCTCGAACTGCTCGAACTGCTCGAACTGCTCGAACTGCTCGAATTGCTCGAACTGCTCGAACTGCTCGAACTGCTCGAACTGCTCGAACTGCTGGAGCTGCTGGAACTGCTGGAACTGCTCGAACTGCTTGAACTGCTTGAATTGCTTGAACTGCTTGAACTGCTTGAGCTGCTGGAGCTGCTGGAGCTGCTGGAACTGCTCGAACTGCTTGAACTGCTCGAACTGCTGGAGCTGTTGGAACTGCTGGAACTGCTAGAACTGCTAGAACTGCTAGAACTGCTAGAACTGCTAGAACTGCTAGAACTGCTGGAACTGCTTGAACTGCTTGAACTGCTTGAACTGCTTGAACTGCTTGAACTGCTTGAACTGCTTGAACTGCTTGAACTGCTTGAACTGCTTGAACTGCTTGAACTGCTTGAACTGCTTGAACTGCTTGAACTGCTGGAGCTGCTCGAACTGCTGGAAATATCTATTTTTAATGATTTTTTCAAATGCTCTACGACTTTTTGGGGAGGGGGGAGAGGAAGATCGAGATTTTCGACAGGCAGCTCGTCGATCGAGAGATTGTGCTCTAAAATCTCTATCTTTTTGTAGACTTTTTCATCGGATGCAAGCTGTTGATCCGGTATGACAGGTTTCTCCCCTACAACGGGGATTTGGATGCCGTTGCTACTATTGTCGTCTAGGTCTACGGCCAATAAAAAGCTGGCTATTTTGATTGCCTTTTCGTTGATGGTTGGGGCGTGGGCGAGGGTCAAGGGGGTTACGATTTTTGGGGTTGTGACATTGAGCTCTTTTGGAGCCGGATGTGGTTTGGCCTCTCCCAAATAGATTTTACCGGCCCAAAATTTGACCGTACTTCCTTTGGTATACCGAAAAACCCCGTGTTCGTCCGTATATCCGCTGATCCCATAGGAGTCTTCATATTTTGCGTTAACGACGATATTATCGATAAATGTCGCCTCTTCCAATTTGGTGCATTGGTGGAGGTTTAGGGCTCTATCTTGTACGAAAGCACCAAGATAAGGGGTAAGGACTCTCCACTCAAGCACTCCGTTTTGATCGTCGATGCCGTCTAATTTGTAGAGTTTGCCCTTGATGGAGAAGTAGAGCCAGTCAAACTTGTCTTGGCCATATTTGGAAAAGTAGCCGTTGATGGGGTGGATTTTGTTTTTGATGCGATCGACGAGGGCTTTGAGATCGGGATCGTCGAGGCGGGGGTGGTTGCCGCGCTCTTGCACCTCTATGGCGTTGCCAAGAAAGGAGGCCTGAAGATAAGGGGAGAGGGAGCGCCATTTTAAGGATCGGTTTTGCCTATCGATGCCGTCGAGTTTGTACAGATTGCCGCTAGAGGAGAAGTAGAGCCAGTCAAAATCCCCCTCGCCATATTTTGCAAAATACCCTTTTACGGGGTAGTTTTTTTGCATGTGATCTAGTGGGATCGGCGTATCGGTTTGTGCATGGACAAAAGAGAAGAGGAAGAGCAGTGTGGCCAAAAGATGTCGTAGAAGCGACACGGTAACTCCTGTGTATATGAGAATTTTGATACAATCATAACACAAGCTGTTCTAAAATTTGGCTTAACCTTTACGAAAGGAGAGAAGATGAGGCGTTCTATAATAGCCGCTGTGGCTCTGGTCGGAGTATTGGCGCACGCAACACCTCTTAAAGATCAGTTGCAAGAAGCGATAGGGCAAGTGTGGGAGAAGATAAAAGGTCAAGGAGTGGTACTACGAAGTGATCTTGGTCTCTCTCCAACAATGGCGCAAAGGCTGCTTGGGGGACGAGCCGAGGTCAATTTCGTACTCCCCGATGGGAGTAGTCGGTATGATACGCTCTATTTTCGTCGCTACGATCCGTCGGATCGATCGATTATGGGTATGCGACACGCTACGATCAACGGAGACGATATGGGAAATAGTAGGATGGTGTGTGGAAAAGAGCCTACGGGACACTATACCTATCTTTGCGTCTCTTTTTTTGGGGAGGTCTCTGGTAGTACCGATAGTCCCATATATGATTGGTACTCTTTTGATATTCTTCAAGACAACAGCGTCTCAGGAGTGTATCTAGCGGGTACTCCAGAAGATATGGCAAACGCTGCGAGTCAAGAAGCTACCGATGCGCAATACCCTTTGCAAGGGACCTTTTATCCTCGCGGTAGCACATCTGGAGAGTTTCCTACCTCCTCGGGCTCTGAAAATCTTTTACCGCCGCCTTCCTCCACACCCTCAGATGGTGGTGCTGATTGTCTGCCCGGAGATGCGGAGTGTGTCCCATTTGCTGGTAGCGGTTCGCAAGGTAGTAGTTCTACTATAGGGAGTGGTAGCGAGTGTGAGGATATTATCTATGGTACGGCGCAGTCTTATGAAGCCGGAGAAGATTTACCACTACCCGGTAGACAGGTAGTCTATACCAAAGAGGTGGTAGATCAGATTATAGAAGACAAGCTGCAACAATGTAGACAAGACCCAAGATCTTGCGGTATCGATGCGCTTCCTATCTTGCATACCGTAAGCGATACGAGACAGATCTACAATCAAATAAAAAACACTCCTTTATCTATTTCAGGCTATTATCTACATTATGGATCGGGTACGTTTGATTGGGCCTATGTTCCATTCTCTTTATCTGGGGCTTATAAGCTTGAAAAAGGAGTGGATGAGCACTATCACTTACGCTGGACACCTTTTCCACGAAATATTCTTATCCAAAAAGTAGGCGATAAAATTATCTTCAAGTGATATTCCACCTCCTTTAGGAGGTGGACGCCCGCTCCCCTAAGCGATTTTAAGTTACTGGTGGACATTTTAGGTCATGTATGTCTCACCTTGAGCGATTGTTTTGATTCCTTATCAGTTGTTATGGCAAATATTTTTTAAAGGATAGCTATGAGCGAAGAGCAGCTTCGAGTCCTTGAGCGGCAGTTATGGAACATTGCCGATTTGCTGCGCGGCAAGATGAACGCAGACGAATATAAAAACTATGTTTTGGGCTTTATCTTTTACAAGTATCTCTCAGAGAAACAAGAGCTCTATGCGGACGAGCTTTTGCAAGAGGATAACATCAAATACATTGAGCTTACGGACGAAGATATCATCGAAGATATCAAAGAGGACTCTATTGAAAATCTTGGCTTTTTTCTAAGACCCAACGAGCTTTTTGGCTATCTAGTCAAAAAAGGCACAGGAGAGTTTGGAGAGGATAGATTTATTTTAGAGGATTTGCAAAAAGCGCTCAAAGCCATTGAAGATAGAGCTTACGATTATGAATCGAGCGAAGATTTCGTAGGATTATTTGAAGATGTGGATTTAACCAGTCCCAAACTTGGTAAAACACCAGACGATAAAAACGCTCTTATCGTGGATATTTTCCTTTTACTGGATGAGATAGATTTCGATATCAAAAACCCAAAAAGCGACATTTTAGGTCGGGCCTATGAGTACTTGATAGGTCAATTTGCAGCGGGAGCCGGCAAAAAGGGCGGAGAGTTTTATACCCCTGCGCAAGTGAGCAGAATATTGGCGCAAATCGTCACCCTTGGCAAGGAACGCATCAAAGATGTCTATGACCCAACCTGTGGGAGTGGCTCGCTGCTCATTCGTGTAGGAGAGTACGCAAAAGTAGGGCACTACTATGGTCAAGAGCTCAATAGAACCACCTACAACCTTGCAAGAATGAATATGATACTCCACAACATCCCCTATACCCAATTTTCCATCAGGCAAGGCGATACGCTCGAAGATGATAAGTTCATAGACCTAAAAGCCGAAGCCATCGTAGCCAATCCCCCATTTAGCGCCAAATGGAAAGGCAAAGACAATCCTTTGCTAAAAAACGATGAGCGTTTTGCTCCTTATGGAGATTTAGCTCCAAAAGATAAAGCCGATTATGCTTTTGTAACCCATATGCTCTACCATTTAGCAGATGATGGGGTTATGGCAGTGGTATTGCCTCACGGGGTGCTCTTTCGAGGAGGCGCAGAGAGAAAGATAAGAAGAGCGATAATTGAGAAATTTAATTACCTCGATGCGGTGATAGGCTTAGCGCCAAATCTCTTTTACGGCACATCCATTCCAGCTTGTATCTTGGTATTTAAAAAGTGTAGAGAGGATGACAATATTCTTTTTATAGACGCTTCCAAACTCTACGAAAAAGGCAAAAACCAAAACTTCCTTGAAGATAGGCATATCCAAAAAATCCTAGATACCTACAAAGAGCGCAAAGAGGTAGAAAAGTTTAGCCACTTAGCCTCTATGGAAGAAATCCAAGAGAACGATTACAATCTCAATATCCCCCGCTATGTGGATACCTTTGAAGAGGAAGAGCCTATCGATATCGAAGAGGTGGCAAAAGCAATCAAAGAGATAGAAAATAAAGAAAAAGAAGTAGATGCAAAGATAGAGAGCTTTTGCAAGGAGCTTGGTATTGAGCCACCATTTGGAGCTTTACAATGAGAAAAGAGCCAGAGCTTCGATTTCCTGAGTTTAGCGGGGAGTGGGTTGAGAAGAGGTTGGGGGAGATTGCAAAATTTTTCAAAGGTAAAGGTATTTCAAAAAGTGATATCGATGAAAATGGAAGATATAAGTGTATTAGATATGGAGAATTGTTTACTACATATAAGGAGATAATTCGAGATATATACTCTAAGACAAATGAGTGTGAAAATATGGTTATAAGTGAAGGTAACGAAACATTAATGCCTACATCTGATGTTACGCCCAATGGATTGGCAACCGCAAGTGCACTAAATGAAAAAGGTGTAATCATAGGTGGGGATATTTTGATCATCAAATCTAATAAAATTATCAATAATTTTTTAAGTTATTACATTAAATCACACAAAAAACAAATAATGAGATTAGTAACGGGTGTAACTGTTTATCATATTTATGCGAATGATATGAAAAATTTTAAAATAATTTTGCCCCCAACCCTTGCCGAACAAGAAAAAATCGCCTCCTTTTTAAGCGCCGTCGATAAAAAAATCGATTTGCAAGAGCAAAAAATCGAGCAGCTTGAAAAATACAAAAAAGCTCTTTTGCAAAAACTCTTTGCCACAAAGGAGAAAAAAGAGCCAGAGCTTCGATTTCCTGAGTTTAGCGGGGAGTGGGTTGAGAAGAGGTTGGGGGATATAGCAAATATTTATCAACCTAAGACAATTTCACAAAAAGAAATGAAAAAAAGTGGTTTTCCAGTATTTGGAGCCAATGGTCTTATTGGTTATTATGATAAATACAATCACTTAACTTGGCAAATATTAATTACTTGTCGGGGTTCTACTAGTGGTACAGTGAGTAAGTCTTTACCAAAATCTTGGATTACTGGCAATGCTATGGTGGTTAATGCAGATAACTATTTAGATACAATAGATAAAATATTTTTATTTTATACATTATTGAATTACAATTATGGAAGAATTATCGAAGGTTCAGGCCAACCTCAGATTACTCGTCAACCCCTTATGAAAATCAAAATCCTCATCCCCCCAACCCTCGCCGAACAGGAAAAAATCGCCTCTTTTTTGAGTAGTATTGATGAAAAAATCGAGATTGAAAAAGAGAAGTTAGAAAAGATCAAAGAGTATAAAAAAGCACTTTTACAAAAGATGTTTGTATAGGGACAAATATGGCTACAACAGAACATATGGTAGAGGATAAACTCACCCAGCAGCTGCAAGCGTACGGCTATGAAAAGGCAAATATTAAAAACGAAGATGAATTAATAGCCAACCTCAAAACCCAACTCGAAAAACACAACAATACTACCTTTAGCCAAAAAGAGTTTGAAAGAATCCTCACGCACTTAGGCAGCGGTACAATTTTTGAAAAAGCCAAGAAATTAAGAAGCAAGTTTGAGCTCTACCGAGATGACGGCAAGATAGAGTATATAGAGTTTTTCAATATGGCTGATTGGTGTAAGAACCAGTATCAAGTAGCCCATCAAATCACCATTAAAGGTCACTACACCAACCGCTACGATGTCACCCTTTTGGTCAATGGGTTGCCTTTGGTGCAAATCGAGCTCAAACGAGCTGGCGTAGAGATAAAAGAGGCGTTCAACCAAGTGCAGCGCTATCACAAACACTCTTATAGAGGGACGCTCTTTGACTTTATCCAAATTTTTGTGATTTCCAATAAGGCAAATACCAAATATTTTGCCAATAATCCCAATCAAAGCTTTGAGCAGACATTTTACTGGAGCGATGAAGCAAATAAGAAAATCACCAACCTCTATGACTTTTGTGACGCTTTTTTAAAACCTTGCGTAGTATCGAAAATGATAGCCAAATATGTGGTACTGGCTGAAGCCAAACAAATCCCTATGGTGCTGCGCTCCTATCAATTCTATGCGGTGGAGCGACTGATAGAGCGAGTAAAGAATTGGAGTAAAAACGGCTATATCTGGCACACCACTGGAAGCGGTAAGACGCTCACATCCTTTAAAGCCTCCCAAATCATCTCTCAAATGAGCGATATTGCCAAGGTGCTCTTTGTAGTGGATAGGAAAGACTTGGATATCCAGACGGTCAAAGAGTTCAACAGCTTTAGCGCTGGCAGTGTAGATGGCACCCAAAATACCAAAAATCTTGTCAAACAGCTCAAAGACAGAACCAAAAAGCTTATCGTCACGACTATCCAAAAACTCGATATCGCCATAAGCAATGAGCGCTTCAAAAAAGAGTTTGCCCATTTGCAAGATGAAAAAGTGGTGCTCATATTTGATGAGTGCCATAGAGGTCATTTTGGGAAAACCCACGCCAATATTAAAAGATTTTTTAAAAACGCTCTGCTTTTTGGTTTCACTGGGACACCAATATTCAAAGAAAACTCAGTCGATGGCACAACGACAGCCGATATTTTTGGCGAGAGCCTGCATCGCTACGTTATTACAGATGCCATCAAAGATAATAATGTGCTTGGCTTTAGTGTGGAGTATATTGGAAAATATAAAAAAGCCGATGAAGATGTAGTAGTTACCGACATCGATATAGAGCACTTTGAAAATAGCGAGCGTATCAAAAAGATAGCCGAATATATTGTAAACATACACGATACAAAAACTAAAAGAAGAAGATTTAACGCCATTTTTGCCACCCAATCGACCAAAATGGCTTATGAGTACTATAAAGCTTTCAAAGAGATAGAGCACGATTTGAAAATCGCCACTATTTTTACATTCCAAGCAAACGAAGAGATAGATGCGGAAGATGAAGAGCGAGAGAGTGAAAAGATTACCAGAGAAAAGCTCGAAGCTGCGATACAAGACTATAATCAAATTTTTGGAACAAACTACTCTACACAAGACTTTTATGGCTATTATGAGGATGTGCAAAAGAGAGTCAAACGAAAAGAGATAGATATTGTAATCGTTGTGAGCATTATGCTAACAGGCTTTGACTCTCCAGAACTCAATACCCTTTATGTGGATAAAAATCTCAAATATCATTCACTCATACAGGCCTACTCAAGAACCAACAGGCTCTATGATAGCACCAAACCACACGGCAATATCGTCTGTTTCCAAGACCTCAAGGACAATACCGACAAAGCTTTAGAGCTCTATGGCGATAAAGATGCAAAAGATGTGGTATTTAAAAAGCCGTATGATAAGCAGCTTCAAGAGTTTTTGAGGGCTTTAGAAAACCTCAAGGAGTTTGTACAGACTCCCTATGCAGTGGATGATTTAGCGAGTGAAATGGATAAAGAGCATTTTGTACGGCTTTTTCGGGAGCTTTTAAGAAAAAAGGCCTCTTTGGAGACCTTTATAGAGTTTAACTGGGATGATTTGCAAATAGATGAGGAGAAGTTTAACGAATATAAAAGCAAATATCTTGATATTTACGAAGAGATAAAAAATAAAAAACAAAAAGGTAATAAGGAGGTTGCGCCTTTAGAGGAGATAGATTTTGCATTAGAGCTCATTCGAGAAGATTATATCAACTATGACTATATCATTAAACTCCTTACATCCATTAAAGAGCAAGAGGGTAAAAGAAACTATAACAGATACATAGAAGATTTTTTAAAAAGGTTTGATAGAGACACAAGGCTCCGGGTCAAAAAACGCTATATCGAGCAGTTTATCAAAGAAGATTTGCCAAAAACCGCATCCGATGAGATAGAAAAGAGATTCGAGGAGTTTTGGGATAGGCAAAAAGAGGCGTTTTTGCAAGAGCTGGCCAATAGATACTATCTTGATAGTGAGGGTTTGCGTACAATTATTGAGAAATATTTTTATACCGATATTTTCCCACAAAGTGATGATATACGAAAGATTATCACTTCAAAAGAGGCATATAAAGATATCGAAGCAAAGACAAACTTTCAAAAGAAAAAGAGACTGGCAGAACTGCTCAAAGAGAAAATCAAAGAGTATTTAGAGATTTTTGAGGAGTGGTAAAAAATTTTTGGCTCTTTTTTCTTTTACGAAGATTACTTTTTGGAATGAAAGTTAAATCTTAAAGGCTTTGGAAATTCGATTTTATGGTAGGTTAGGAGTGGTGGCCAGAGGCGGATTCGAACCGCCGACACAGGGATTTTCAGTCCCTTGCTCTACCTACTGAGCTATCTGGCCCTTGTGTAGTCGAATGAAATTATACACAATCTAATTGAAAATTAGCTTAAAACTTCTCGTTTAAACACTTCCCCTCGCTCTTTATAGTTGCTAAATTGATCCAAACTCGCACACGCAGGGGAGAGCAGGGCGACGCTATGAGGGGTATGGAGCTTTTTGATCATACTTACGGCGTTTGGGAGCGTTTTGGCGGCGTGAGCGGGAATGTTATACTTTTGGGCCAACGCCATAATCTGCTCGCTCGCTTTACCTATGGCAAAGATTTCCACATTTTCAAGATGGCCAAAAAGAGGCTCGAGACTCACTCCTTTGTCCTCTCCTCCTAGTATGAGATAAATCTTTTTGTCTTTATAGCGTCTGAGGGCTTGGATGGTAGCATCGATGTTGGTAGCTTTGCTGTCGTCTACCCATAGCCGTCCTTTGCCATCATAAAATTCCTCTTGTTTATGATGATCGATAAGGAAAGCGGCCATCTTTTCGTGGTCGCTTTGGCCAAAGAGTATTTGCTCCACCGCCAAAGCAAGGAGCGCATCGAGCAAAAAAGGGCCTTGAAAAGGGAGAGCGTTTGGATTGAGACCAAATATTTTGGCCAAGTCTTGTGGGGTTTCGTAGCCAATGAGGGTACCGCAAGTAGCTCTATTGGCGTATTTGGCCGGGACGATGGCGATTTGTGATTCTTTAAGTCTTGGAATAGGGCTGAGTTTGGCCGCTTCATACGCTTTGAAACTGCCGTGCCAGCTGAGGTGGTCAGGAGTGATTGGGAGCAGTATATACAGATTGGGGTGAGCGAGACGGGTGTAGTGGAGGCTAAAAGAGCTGCTCTCCAAAACCCACAGCGAAGCCTTGCTTGGCAGATCGGCTAAAGGCGTGCCGATATTCCCCCCGCTTACGGCTCCACGGGATCGTAAAAGATGGGTGATCATTTGGGTGGTGGTGGTTTTGCCGTTGGTACCGCTGATCCATATGGAGTAGGGCATATCCGATCTAAAAAAATCATACTCGCCGCATAGATGTCTGGCTTGTCGTATAAGCGGATGGGAGGGGGGGATACCCGGACTTGGTATCTCAATGGCCGAGGCGCTTGGATCAAATTTTTCGCTTGGTAGGTGCCAAAAACCCTCATTGTCTTGATAGGCGCAGGGTGTATCCTCAAAAAATATCGCTCGCTTGAAGCGTTTGGCGATGGCCGTGGTGGTTTTACCGCTTCCAAAGAGTGTAATCATCAGCGAATCTTTAGAGTGATAAGTGCTATGAGATTAGAAATTAGGGCGATGATCCAAAAACGGATAATGATCTTGTTTTCGCTCCACTGCTTTTGCTCAAAATGGTGGTGGATGGGAGCCATGAGAAAGATCCGTTTTTGTCGCAGTTTGAAACTGCCCACCTGGATGATGACCGACAGAGCCTCCATCACAAAGACAAAGCCAATAAGCAAAAGCAGTATCTCGCTTTTGGAGATGACAGCCATATAGCCGATAAAGGCTCCTAGAGGCAAACTGCCACTATCGCCCATGAAAACTTCCGCCGGGTGGCAGTTGTACCACAAAAAGCCGATGAGACTGCCTGCAAAAGCCGCCGCTATGATTACCACTTCGCCCACGCCTATGATTTTTGGCAAAAGAAGATAAGAGCTTAGTACGGCGTTCCCCGTGATGTAGGTGATGACTCCAAGACTAAACAGCGCAAAGATTGAAGGAACGGTGGCCAAGCCGTCTAGGCCGTCGGTGAGGTTGACGGCGTTGGAGGTGGCTACGATGACTAATGTCCAAAAAAGCAGCGCCAACTCGTGCATATCAAAAAGGGGATATTTGTAAAAAGGGATATAAAGCGTCGTTTCCAAATGGGTGCCATAGTACAGATACAGACTGACTACAAAGGCTATGACTATTTGTAAATAGAGTTTACCTTTGGGCGAGAGACCGCTTTGATTGGATCTTTTGACCACTTTGCCAAAGTCATCGGCCACGCCGATGGCAAGATATCCAAGGATGAGCAAAAAAGCTCCAATGACAAAAGGGTTGGTCATATTGGCATTGAACAAAGAGACTACAAGAGTAGAAAAGACAAAAGCTACTCCTCCCATTGTCGGAGTGTTGGCCTTTTTTTTGTGCGTCTTTGGGGCTAGAGAGTAGATGGGCTGGTAGGAGTTTTTGCTCATAGCCCACGAGATAAATTTGGGGATGAGCCACAGAGTCAAAAAAAATCCCATAAAAAAGGCAAAGCCCGCCCGAACCGTTATGTATTGAAAAATATTAAGATGAAAGTATTCATACAGCAAATAGAGCATCCACCGCCTTGGCTTAAAGTGATTTGAAGAGAAATGGTACTAAAATTTAGGTAAATTTTAGGTAAAAGGAGTAAGATGAAATTTAGCGGCAAAAATGTGCTTGTTACGGGAGCAAGCAAAGGGATTGGTGCCCAGATAGCCAAGACATTGGCTGGCTACGGACTTAAAGTCTGGATCAACTACCGAAGTGGAGCCGAGGCGGCCGATGCAGTGCAGCGTCAGATCCAAGAGGCTGGAGGAGAGGCTGCGGTTATTGGCTTTGATGTAACTGATGAAAAAGCTTTTGTAGAGGGAATTGCTACGATCATAGAGAGTGACGGGGAGCTCTCCTATCTTGTCAACAATGCCGGCATCACCAAAGACAAACTGGCTATTCGTATGAGCGTGGAGGATTTTGAGAGCGTGCTCAGAGCCAACCTCACCAGCGCTTTTATAGGATGTAGGGAGGCTTTGAAACGAATGAGTAAAAAGCGCTTTGGCGCCGTAGTCAATATCTCTTCGATCGTTGGTGAGAGCGGTAACGCCGGGCAGGTCAATTACAGCGCCAGCAAAGGGGGAATGATCGCCATGACCAAGTCTTTTGCTCTAGAGGGCGCTCCTAGAAATATCCGTTTTAACTGCGTTACTCCGGGCTTCATCGCTACCGATATGACCCAGCGGCTCAAAGACCAGATCAAAGAGGCCTACATCGCCAAAATTCCCCTTGGACGCTTTGGAGAGCCAAGGGAAGTGGCCGAGGCCGTGGCCTTTTTGCTCAGTGACGCGGCTAGCTATGTTACCGGAGAAACCCTCAAAGTCAACGGGGGGATGTATTTATAAAGGGTTAAAACTTTTTGTGTTAAAATAAAGCGATAAAATTTTACAAGGAGAAACAATGGCAGATATTTTTGAGCAGGTCAAGGAGGTTGTGGTAGAGCAACTCAATGCAAATCCCGACGAGGTAAAGCCTGAGTCGCGATTTGTAGAAGACCTAGGAGCCGATAGCCTTGACGTGGTCGAACTCGTAATGGCGTTGGAGGAGAAATTTGGCATCGAAATCCCCGACGAGGACGCCGAGAAGATCCAGACGGTGGCCGATGCGGTAAAATATATCGAAGAGCATAAATCATAAAAATCCCGGGGCCTCCCCGTGGATTTTCATTGAGTTATCAAAATAATTGAATGAAGATTCAGTGGAGGGAGAAGATTTGAGACGAGTCGTTATAACCGGTCTTGGTATGATCAATGCGTTGGGGCACGATAAAGAGTCCTCTTTTGATGCAATCGTTCAAGGTGAGACGGGCGTAGATACCATCACCTTATTTGATCCGTCCAACCAGACGGTACGAATTGCCGCTGAGGTTAAAGGTTTTGATCCCAAAGAGGTGATGGATCCAAAAGAGGTCAAAAAGGCCGACCGATTTATCCAGCTTGGTATCAAAGCGGCCCGTGAGGCGATGAGGGATGCCGGGATCGACGAGAGTGTGGAGCGGGAGCGTTTTGGCATCAGCTCGGCTTCTGGTATCGGAGGATTGCCCAATATCGAAAAAAATGCCGTCATCTGTCACACAAGAGGCCCCAGACGCATCAGCCCCTTTTTTATCCCCTCCGCTTTGGCCAATATGCTTGGTGGCTTCATCTCCATCGAGCATATCCTCAAAGGGCCCAATCTCTCCAGTGTGACCGCCTGCGCCGCCGGAACCCACGCTATCACCGAAGCGGCCAAGACCATTATGCTTGGCGGTGCGGACAGGATGCTCGTAGTGGGGAGCGAAGCGGCGATCTGTCCCATTGGGATTGGCGGCTTTGCGGCGATGAAAGCTCTTTCTACCTACAATGACGATCCCAAGCACGCCTCTAGGCCTTTTGATGCGAAACGCAACGGCTTTGTGATGGGTGAGGGGAGTGGCGCACTGGTACTAGAGGAGTATGAGGCGGCTAAGGCGAGAGGTGCCAAGATTTATGGAGAGCTCATAGGATTTGGCGAGAGTGGGGACGCCAATCATATCACCACGCCAGCGCCTGAGGGCGAGGGGGCGTACCGGGCTATGCGAGCGGCCTTACAAATGGCTGGAGTGGATAGGGTGGACTATATCAATGCCCACGGCACCAGCACCAAATATAACGACTGGTATGAGACGATGGCTATCAAAAAAGCTTTTGGCGGCAAAGAAAACTGCCCACCCGTAAGCTCCACCAAGGGCCAGACTGCCCACTGCCTTGGGGCGGCTGGAGCGATTGAGGCCGTAATCACCCTCATGGCTATGGAGCGGGGTATCATGCCACCTACCATCAACTACGAAGAGCCAGATCCAGATTGCGATCTTGACTATGTGCCAAACGAGGCGAGAGAGGCCGATATCACTATCGCTATGAGCAACTCTTTTGGTTTTGGCGGTACCAACGGCGTTGTGATTTTCAAAAAGGTCTGATGTTGGCCACCTATTTGGATTTTGAGCAAAAAATCAAGGAGATTGAGGAGCAGATCGAAGCGGCAAAGGCAAGAGGCGATAGCGATGCCGTGGAAATTTTGCAAAAAGAGCTGCAAAAAGAGGTTACAAAGACATATAAAAATCTCAGCGATTATCAAAAGCTCCAACTCGCTCGCCATCCCGATCGTCCCTATGCGCTCGATTATGTACGGCTGTTGATGGAAGATGCGTATGAAATCCACGGAGATCGCTGTTTTCGCGACGATCCGGCTATCGTTTGCTATCTTGGCACGATTGAGGGTCAAAAGACCTTGCTCATTGGTGAGCAAAAGGGGCGAGGGACTAAAAATAAGATCAAAAGAAACTTCGGTATGCCCCATCCTGAGGGATATCGCAAGGCTCTAAGAGCCGCCAAGATGGCTGAAAAGTTTGGCTTGCCGATCTTGATGCTCATCGATACCCCGGGAGCCTATCCTGGGATCGGTGCCGAGGAGCGGGGGCAAAGCGAAGCGATCGCTAGAAATTTGTTTGAGTTTAGTATGCTTGATACCCCTACTATCTCCATCGTTATTGGGGAGGGGGGAAGCGGCGGAGCACTGGCTATTGGCGTAGCGGATAAGCTGGCGATGATGCGCTATTCCGTTTTTAGCGTTATCTCTCCTGAAGGATGCGCGGCGATACTTTGGAACGATCCGAGCAAAGTGGAGCAAGCGACCAAATCGCTTAAAATTACGGCTCAAGATCTCAAAGAGCTAGGGCTCATCGACGATATCATTGAAGAGCCTCTCATCGGTGCCCATAGGGATAAAGAGGGCGCCGCAAAGGTTCTTAAAGAGTACTATCTCTCTACCCTTCAAGAGCTTAAAGCTATGGATCCAAAGGAGCGCTTGCAAAAGCGTTATGAGAAGTTGATGCGTATGGGAAAATTCAAAGAGTGAAGCGGCAACAACCTCTTAGAGGTTGTGCTCTTTTTTATACTGCATGACGATGGCGTATGCTTCGTCTTTGAGTCTGAGTTTTTCTAGTTTGAGCTTTTCTAGCTCTACGTCTTCCATATGCTCTCGTCCCTCTTCTACATCTTTTACGATTTTTTTAAGCTCCTCGTGCCGTTCTATGAGTTTGTCAAAGTGCGGGTTTTCCTGACGAATCTTTTTGATCAGCTCTTGTGGAAATTCTTCTAGCATGGCTACTCCTTTGTTGTAATTATGATTTGTAATTGTATCATTCACGTTCTGTATTCTGCATTAATCTTAACATACTCATACCCTAGATCACAACCATAGGCGGTGAAGCGTCCATCGCCCATCCCCAAATCGCAGTGGATGGTAAACTGCTCCTTTTTCATCACCTCATGGGCGGCCGCCTCACGCTCGGTATCAAAAAGTATTTTGCCCTTGTCGTAAACCACCACCTCCTCAAAAGCGATACGCAAACTTTTCTCATCACACGCCACTCCACTGGCTCCGATGGTAGAAGCGATCCGTCCCCAGTTGGGATCTTCGCCAAAAAGAGCGGTTTTGACCAAAAGGGAGTTTGTAAGGGCTTTGGCGGCGATGGCGGCCTCTTGGTCGCTGGCGGCGCCCGTGACGGCAAAGGCGGCTACTTTGGTCGCTCCTTCTCCGTCTTTGACGATACAAAGGGCAAGATGGTGCATGATTTTATACAAAGCAAAGGCAAAAGCCTCCTCGTCGTAGACACCGCTTTTTTTATTGGCCAATAAAAAGAGGCTATCGTTAGTGGAAGTATCTCCGTCCACACTGATAGCGTTGAACGTGGTGCTCACATATTTTTCCAAGAGGGGTCGCATCCGCTGAGTAGGTATGGCGGCGTCAGTGGCGATGAAGCAAAGCATCGTAGCCATATTGGGATTGATCATCCCAGCTCCCTTGGCCACTCCAGCGATTGTGAAACTGCGACCATCCTCCAAAACCACCTCAAAACCGATCGATTTTGGGAAAGTGTCGGTGGTCATGATGGCCTGGGCGAAGCGATCGGCCCTTTTGGCCTCAAGATGAAAATCCGATGCGGCTTTGGCGATGGCCTCTTTTGGCAACGGCACGCCAATAACTCCAGTAGAGCTCATAAAAGGATTTTGGATGTCAAATTTTTGGCCAAGTCGCTCCAGTATCCACTCGATATCTTCGATACCCCGCTCTCCCGTCATGGCGTTGGCGTTTTTGGAGTTGACTAAAAGAAAATTGCTTTTGGTGATGTTGTGGCGCTGGAAATGTTTGATAGGGGCGGCTTGGAATCTGTTTTGGGTAAAAAGAGCCGCCACGTCAAAAGGGGTATCGCTATGGATAAATCCCACATCCAGACCATCTTTTTTGAGTCCGGCCGATACGCCGTCGCAAAAAAAACCTTTGACATCTGCTAGAGCGTTTGTGAGGGGGAAAAGTTCGTAGTGCATGGATGAGCCTTTGGACAGAGGTGGGGCAAAACCCCAAAGGGAGTTTAGAGATCGATTTGGAAATTTTTCTTTTTAAGAATTCGCAGACCCTTGGCGGATACTTTGATCTTTTTTTTCGTTCCGTCTGGTAGAGTAATCCGAACGG
Source organism: Campylobacterota bacterium (assembly GCA_015494715.1). GTDB lineage: Bacteria > Campylobacterota > Campylobacteria > Campylobacterales > Nitratiruptoraceae > Nitratiruptor. The sequence continues at coordinate 665 of WGAT01000100.1, read as the reverse complement.
TTCTAATATTTGGTAAAAATCTTCGCTTCGTTTTATTGTTGGCGTGGCTGACGTTGTGCCCGCTCATAGGCTTTTTGCCCGTAATCATACATTTTTTTGACATGATGCGCACCTTTATTGGTTTTTGAGTGTTGAATGATAGGCAAAATTTGCTTAAATATAGTTGAATTTCAACTACTTTTTAGCTTTGGCTTTTGGTATAATTGGAAAACTTTTTGAAGGATAGCTATGTTAGTAGCTCCGAGCATTCTAAGCGCCGATTTTGGCATTTTGGCCAAAGAGGTCGTAGATGTCTGTGCAGCGGGTGCGGATCTGGTACATGTGGATGTGATGGACGGCCATTTCGTGCCCAATATGACCATAGGACCCGTTGTGGTCAAAGCGGTGGCTCAAGTAGCTACGAAACCGCTGGATATACATTTGATGGTAGAAGATAATACCTTTTTTGTCGATCTTTTTGCTCCGTTACGACCAAAATTTATCTCTTTTCATTACGAAAGCGAGCGCCACCACCACCGATTGGCCCAAAAGATCAGAGACCATGGCATCAAGCCCTCCATCGTGCTCAATCCAGCCACTCCGGTTTCTTGCCTCGAAGAGATCGTCAAGTATGTGGATATGGTGCTTTTGATGAGTGTCAATCCCGGTTTTGGCGGTCAAAAGTT
>WGAT01000099.1 GCA_015494715.1 Campylobacterota bacterium | reverse complement strand
GCTCTCAACTTAAAATTTTATACCAACTCTATTTGCACCAATGGATAGGAACGTCATATATGGATCCGATCAATCAAGAAAATCTTTTTACCCAATCTTTGCCAAACGATCTAGAAGAGCTCAAAAAGATCGTTTTGCAATGCCATCTTTGCGATCTGGCCAAAACACGAAAGAATGTGGTCTTTGGAGAGGGCAATCCCCACGCTACGCTTATGTTCATAGGCGAGGGGCCCGGAGCTACTGAAGATGAGACGGGACGACCTTTCGTGGGAAGAGCGGGCCAACTGCTCACCAAAATGATCGAAAATGTACTACAAATCCCACGAGCCGAAGTATACATAGCAAATATCGTCAAATGCCGTCCGCCAAACAATAGAGTCCCTACACCCGAGGAGGCTCGCACCTGCATCCCTTACCTTTTTAAGCAAATAGAGCTTATCGATCCTAAGATATTGGTGGCCCTTGGAGCAACGAGCTATCGATGGCTCACCGGCGATACTACGCCCATATCCAAAGTGCGGGGCCAAACGATAGAGTTTCAAGGACGGATTTTGATCCCCACTTTTCATCCTAGTTATCTATTGCGCAACCCTTCAAAGAAAAAAGAGGCCTACCAAGACCTACTCAAGATAAAAGAGCTACTATGCGAAGTGTAATTCTTTCTTTGGTACTCTTTTGCCTTTTGTTTGCAAATGGAAAATATCTCTCCCCCGTTCCCTTGCCCAAAAGCTATTTTATCAATCTTGATATCTACCCTTGTGACAACTACTGCTTACAAGAGCATCTCAAAAACGGCGAGATATTCTCCTTTTTGGCCAAAGCTTCGCCAAATAATATCCAAGGATTGCAAAAAGAGTATCAAAGATTTGCCGCTTTGTTCGATACGCCCTCATTTTTACCCACGCAGCATCTTCGCATTACAATACTCTCTTCTGAAGTACTCGCTCCCTACACCAATACGATTATCAAATCTTTAAACGCATATCTGGTACGAAAAGGTATCAGTTATCAAATAGAGACAAAAATTTACGATCAGCAAGCCCAAATCCAAGAGTCCATCGATCAAGCCTACCAAAGCGATCTTATCATACTACCTCTGAGTTTTGATCAAAAAGAGATACTCTCCACCCTCTCTAGCACGGTGCCTATCTTCGTACCTACGCTACATAAATCCTTCGTATCCCAAACCTCTCCTTTGATCTTTTTTGGCGGAGCAGACTATATAGATCAGCTCGATAAACTCTTACGCCTTACCCAAAACAAAATGGCCATCTTCTATCTCAAACAATCGCCTCTTTCTCAAAAACTGACCGATTATCTGCTTCAAAAATCCAATATCTTGGCCAAAACATATCCCATTGATAAAACCGCTTCAAACCTTAAAGGGTATTTCAAAAATCACTACGAGCTCAACCATTTTAGCATCGTACTCAATACTTCCCTCGTCAAAACGGCCCTCATCCTCTCCCAACTTACCCTGTATGATATCCACCCCAAAAATAAACTCAGTACTCAGATCAACTACTCGCCCAAACTTTTCACCCTAACCCAGCCAAGAGATAGAGAAAATTTTCTCCTAGCCTCCTCCATCGATAGGCTCGATCCCAAAGCCGAGGCGATGTTGGAAGCTTTCGATCTTAATCCCTCTTTTGAGTGGCTCACATATGCCACATCCGTTGGAAGCGATATCTTTTTTTCCCGTCTGTATGGATTTGAGCGAGAGAGTAATGAAAATATTGAGGGACAACAAATTCGCTACAACACAAAAATATGGAAAAGCGGAAAATATAGTTTTACACCGATTGGAGTACCTGTACAAACTCTCGAGGGAGACGTGCCGGACGGAGCCCACGCATACAGACCAGAGTGATCTCCATCTCGAAGCAAAGCTCCTCGCCCCTTTGGGCCCACTGGTGCAGATGCACCACGGCCCCTTTCGTTTCCAAAAGCTTCGTCCCGATCGTCAAAATATCCCCCAAAAACGCCGGCCGGTGATAGTGGGCCTGCAGTGATTTGACCACGAAGTGATACTCTCCAAGCTTTGGAGAAATCCCTTGGGAGAAAAAGACTTCACTTCTTGCCCTTTCACAGAAATTGATATACTTGCTATGATAGACGATCCCGCCTGCATCCACATCTTCGTAATAGACTCGTATTTGCATCATTTTCACTTTCTAGTCACAATTTTTTAGTTATAATCCTAGCACAACTTGAAAAAGATCGCTCAGGAGCACATATGAGGTGGGTCCTCACTGTTTTTTTCTTGGCTCTAGCATTGTATCCAGCCGATATAAACTCCACTCTCATCAATGGCGATGTAAAAACCTATGAGTCGCTACTGGCCACACTGAAACAAAGCAAAAACCATTCCGATGCAACGGCCTTGCAGGAGGCCCTTTTATATAAACTTATCAATATTTCCAAATCTTCGGCACCGCAACTTCCCAAACTCCCCCCTCCAAAAAATGAAAAAAAATATCGTCAATTGGTTTTGCAACTTCTTAAATGGACTCAGAACAAAGCAAACAGTACCCAAAGCCTTGAAGATCTGCAAGAAAAGATCGCAACGTTAGAGGATCAAATCCACTCATTCGCAGAGAACAACACCACCTCTTCTCTTACCTTGCAGCTCCAGTACGCCTTTTACACTAAAGCGAAAAATCTTTTGAATCGACAACTCCAAACATATGATGCACTCCTCTCACAAGCACCGGAGCTGTTTGTTCACGCTTTACATACCATCACTTTAGATAGCAAAACTTCTGCTAAAAATCTCAAACAGATAGAAAGGGATCTTCAAAAGATACAAAAAGATATTCAAAAGATAGAGATAGAAAAGGAGCGACTCAAACTTCTAGGAAAAAACGATAGAGTACAAGCTCTAACCCAACGGATCCTATCGCTCCAACAGAAACAAAAAGATCTTCTGCAACAAAAGATTCTCGAACTCTTCATCCAATGGAGTGCAGCGCTACAAAAGAAAGATAGTAAGCAAATCTTCGCTCTGCATCACCAGATCGTCGACACCGCAAACAAAGTCTATCCACCAGACGCACTCACAGATCTGAGTACGATACTCTCTTCCATAGAAAACAAAATCCTAGGACGAGCAGCAGTTCTTAAAGGCGCTACGCTCGAACAGATCAAAATCACACTGCACAAAATATGGACCAAAGCCAATATGCCGCTTTTTAGCATCAATGACACACCCATCAGCGCTTTCAAGATTTTTGTGGCATTCGTGATCTTGATGATCGGATTTTTCATAGGCATGCTGTACAAAAAAGGAATCAAAAAACTCTCGGAACGCTCACGCACCATCACTCCTTCGACTCGTACTCTGCTCGGCAATCTTGGCTACTACTTCATTGTCATCGTCGCTCTTTTCCTCACTCTCAAAACCTTAGGCATCGACCTGTCCTCTATCACTTTGATAGCCGGTGCTTTATCGGTAGGTATCGGTTTTGGACTGCAAAACATGGTCTCCAACTTCGTCAGCGGTCTTATATTGATGTTTGAAAGAAGTGTAAAAATTGGCGACTACGTAGAAATTGACGATAATCTCACCGGCCATATCACTGATATCAAAATGCGCTCTACCACCATCACGACCAATGACAATATCGATGTGATCGTCCCAAACCAAGATCTCATACAAAATCGTGTAATCAATTGGACGATGAATGACAAGATTAGACGCTTTCGCATCCCTTTTGGGGTCGCATATGGAACAGATGCCCAAAAGGTCATCAAGATTATCAAAGAGGCGGTAGCCAATAGCGGCTTTAGAGATATATATCAAGACAAAGAAAGAATAACGAGAGTCATCATGACCGAGATGGGAGATAGTAGCGTCAATTTCGAGCTGTTTGTATGGATCAAAGGTCAAGAGATACTCTATCCCAAACGGACCACTTCACGCTTTTTGGTATTGATCTATGAGACCCTTTACAAACATGGCATCGAAATTCCATTCCCTCAGCGAGACTTGCATATTCGCTCCATCGATACACCAATCCCTATCAGTTTACATACAAAGGATCAGAAAAACTCCAAAGAATAATCTACCAGTCCACCACCAATGAGACCATAAAAGTGCGGTCCATCTTCTCTTTATCCTCTGGCGGGCGGTTTTTATAGTCTATTTTGTAGCTCACTCCCAATTTCAATTTTCCATCGATCGTACTATAAAAAGAACTTTTTAAATACAAAAACCAGTTGGAAGGATGGGAGAGATCTAAGCGCCAGTTGGCCTCTTCGGCAAAGGAAAGCGTAGGAGTGATCTGGTAGGCATACTCCAGACCCACTCGTCCCGATGGGTAGGTCTCTTTTTGGCCACTGGTATAGCTATCTACCGAATAGAGCACCAAAAGATTCAACGAAAGGTTTTGATCTGCAGTTTGGATCGCTTGCCATCCAAGTCCTGGACCACTGTAAAATTGATAATCAAATCCTGAAAATCTATCTCTTTTGTAACCAACGAGATATTCCAGTTCCAAAGTTTTTGAAAAATGGTAGTAGTAATGGGTTTCCAAAAGCCAGACATTTTTAGTCTCTTGTCCTTCGCTCTCGGCATAGTTGGCCTCGAAATCGAGTGCCACTTCATGGGGAAGCCAGCTCTTTTGGGCATGAAAATCCACACCGAAAGAGGAGGTATCGGTATTTCCGCTCGTTTGGATATAAGAGAGTTCAGTATGGGTATGCCATGGCGTAGCTTCCAATCCAAGCGCTAAAATCATAATCGCCATCACTCTTTTCATATCTCTATCTCCTCTTTGATCTCTAGTCCAAATCCCCCAAGCCCCACAAACTCCCGACCTTTTTGAGAAGTGAGCAGACGGATCTCATGCACACCCAAAGCTTTGAGTATCTGCGCTCCTATGCCAAACTCTTTTGTCTGATCGCTTACTTTTTGGGAGTCTAAAAAAATGAGTACACCGCTGTTTCGTTTGAGATAGTCGATTGAATTAATGAGTGAGCGATACTTTTTCGCATCAAGCAAAAGCTCCTTATCCGGTAATACATTGTGAAATTTTACATTAGTACTCCCCTCGGCCGAATAAAAGACGATAGCCGTGTGGATATTGCCTAAATGATCTTGAAAATCCCGCTTTTGTACCTTTACTCCAAAAAAGTCGATCTCTTCTTCGCCTATCTCTTTGATAAGCAGTTCGTTTTGGAGCCGATACTCTACAATATCAGAAATATAGACTATTTTGAGATTATGACGCTTGGCAAACTTCTCCAGGCTTTCTCGCCTAGCCATCGTACCATCTGGATTCATAATCTCACATATCACCGCCGCTGGCTGCAATCCTGCCAGACGGCAGATATCTACCGATCCCTCAGTGTGGCCCGTACGCACCAAGACCCCACCCTCTTTGGCTACGAGGGGAAAAATATGTCCCGGACGCACAAAATCTTTTGGAGTACTTAAAGGATTGGCCAAAAGTTTAATAGTCATATCCCGTTCATACGCCGATATACCCGTCGTCGTATCTTTGGCGTCTACACTGACGGTAAAAGCGGTCTCGTAAGCCGAATCGTTTCGTTGTACCATAGGAGTCAACTCCAATCTTTTGGCTATCTCTTGGGAAACGGCCACACAAATAAGCCCTCTGGCCGCACTTGCCATAAAGTTGACTTTCTCTGGGGTACTAAAAGTAGCCGCATAGACAAGATCTCCTTCATTTTCTCTATCCTCATCATCAATCATGACGATCATATTGCCCTTTTTAATCTCTTCTATCGCCTCTTGCACCCGTTTAATAGGCATTGCGCTCCCCATATTTTTTTGACTTATTATAGCAACAATGTGCATTGTATAACTTCAAAAACATCTGGTACTCTTCAAAATGGAGGAGTGAAGAGTGCAGATTAAACACAGTTTGCCAGGGCTTAGAGGGTATAAAAGATTAGAGAGGATATACTACAATTCGCTTATGATAAGCGAAGAGGCAAAAAGAAGAGTAAAGATATTAGAGTTTTGGGAAAAATATGGATTAGAGGCTGCCATCGAGGCATTTGGAGTAAGCAGACGAACTCTTTTTAGATGGAAGAGAGCATATAAAGAGGCAAAAGGCGAAATAACGGCTCTCAATCCAAAATCACGAAGACCCAAAAGAGTACGAGAGTCTAAAGTACCTTTAGAAATAGTCAGCCAGATACGAAAATTAAGGAAAGAGTATCCAAATATAGGCAAAACAAAACTCTACCATC
>WGAT01000098.1 GCA_015494715.1 Campylobacterota bacterium | reverse complement strand
CAAAAGAGTTGAGAGGAAGTTTGTCTTCCTTGAAACTCTTTTGGTATAATTTCTTAAGGTTGGGGCATCAACCTTTGGCATAGGAGAAGTAAGACCCGACCATTGTTTAGAGCAATGGTCGGGCATCCCCGCTTAAAGCCAGAATCCCCCGCATTTATGCGTGGGGAGCATGTCAATTGTACAGCGTACGCACGTCTAGATACTCTCCGCTTGGATACTCCAAAAGTTTAGGAAAGGTGTCGGCGAGGAGTCTGGCCGCATCTTGTGGCGAAAGCTTGGGGGACTCGGCCAACCGCTTGACGACGGGAAATTTTTCGTAATCGGCGCTTTTTAAAGAAAATCTTCAAGCCTTTTTTTGAGTTTTTCTAGGTCTTGGACGATGAGGTGGGCTCTTTGATCAAGAATGAGCCCCTCTTTTTTGAGGGCTTGGAGGCTGGTGGTCACTACCGAGCGCACGCTGCCTACCATCTCTGCCAGTGTCTCGTGCGTCAGATGCAGAGGAATATCTACGCGATTGGAGTCGAGGCGCTTTTTTTCTTGGAGCGCCAGCCGTAAAATCAATTTGGCTAAGCGGGTCTTGACATCGTAAAAGACGATCGATTCGGAAAACTTTTCGAGCTGTCGGATAATTTTTGTGAGCTGATGTAAAGCGTTGGTGCTTATTTGTGGATAACTTTTTAGCCAGTGGCGGATATATTCGTTGCGGATACGGAGCAAAAGGGTCTCTTCCAAGCTCACGTACTCCGCCCAGCTCTCTTGGTTTTCAATGGTGCAAAGTAGATCGAAGCCATCACCCTCTCGCAAAAGGCATGGAGCGATACTTTTGCCCGTAGCCGGATCGATAAGCCGCATGATGCAAGCTCCCTTGGCTATGATATGGAAATATTTGAGGATCAGCCCGTCGTTGATCCCTTCATGCCGCTTGAGTGTGACGGGATGGAAAAAGCGGGCGTTTTCTTGGAAAAATTGATCGGGAAGGCTAGTAAAAAGTTTGCTCTTTTTGAGTAGTTCGATTATATTTTCTTCATTCACTCAAATTCTCCATGATAAATTTTTAAAATCATAACGAAAAAATATTTAACTTTTTATGTCAGTTATCCATTGAGGATTCTCCACAAGGCTTTAACACCTCCAACCAAAAACTGAGCGGCGATGGCGCCGACGATGAGCCCCATGATACGGGTAAGTATCTTCATCCCGGTTACCCCCAAAGCTTTTTGGAGTAGACCGGCGTAGCGCAGGACGATATATGTAGTGACTGAAGCCAGTACAATAGCGGTAGTGACAAGAGCGTAGGAGATGGGCTTGCCATAGGCCACGGAGTCGTTGTGGCTTAGTACGACGATGGTGGCGATGACACCGGGACCAAAAAGGATCGGGATACCAAGAGGAACGATGGAGATATCCTCTTTCTCTTGAGCTTCTGCTTGCTCTTCTGGGGTATGTCTGTTTTTGGCTCCTTGGCCATAGGCCATGTTGATGGCGATGAGCATCAAGATCACGCCGCCGATCACTTTGATAGAGGCTATGTTGATACCGAAGAAGTGGAAAATGACTTCACCTGCAAAAAGAGTGATCAATGAAGCGATCAAAACGGTGAGTGTAGCTTTTTTGGCCGTGGGAAGTATAGTGGCGGGTACAGCTGGCGAGAGCATGGATATCATGATGCTTGCCGCCGCAAAAGGGTTGAGAATGGTGGTAAGCGCTATGGTATCGTGTAACAAAGTAACAAATATCTGGTGATTCATCTTCTTTTCCTTCTATTTTGGGATCGTTTTTTGAAAAGCAGCAGAAGTACCAAAAGGATAAAAAGTGTAGCGAAGATATTTTTTTGGATCAAGAGGATCAGATCGATGGCACTTTGGCCAAAGAAGTAGCCGATGGAGACGAAGGTAAAAGCCCAGAGTACCACACCTATGATGTCAAAAAATATGAATTTGGCAAAAGGATAGCCTCCCATGGAGAGAGTGAGCAGCACGGGGATATGGGTGCCGTAGACAAAGCGCTCGAAAACGATCACCAAAGCGCTCCAGCGTCGTATGAGATCTCGTGCCAGCCGTTTTCGTCCGGGATCTTTTTCGAGCCACCGCTTCGCCTCTTTTTGAAAGAGTCTTCCTATGCTAAAGGTGATCATATCTCCGATAAAGGCTCCTACTATCGCCGTCATCACCACTTTGTCATACTCAAAAACCATATGCTTCGAAGCCAGCCAGCCCGCTAGCATCAGCCCGATTTCCCCTTCGAGCACGCTCCAGATAAATAGGGCCACATAGCCGTGAGTTAGGAGCAGATGGACTGGATAGCTAACAAGGTGGCCAAGCATCGTTTCTCCTTTTTCGTCATTGTACCCAATGCCAGATCATCATCAGTGTTAGCACCATGGTCACAAGAAAAGCCAATATACCAAAAACGTTCTCAAATCGTGATGGAGTAAAAGAGCCCATGATGGAGCGGTTGTTGGAGATCATCATCAAGATGGCGATAAGCAAAGGGATCAGCATCCCATCAAGCACCTGAGAGTAATAGAGCGCATCCACCACCGAAAGGGTAGGCAGCACATCGATCACGGCTCCTGCAAGCAGTGCTCCAGTAAAGACCAGATAGAAGCCTTTGGCATCGCTTACTTTGTTATCCATCCCTTCTCGCCATCCAAAAGTGTCGGCTACGGCATAGGCAGTGGAGCCCGCAAGTACTGGGATTGCCAGCAGTCCTGAGACGATGATTCCCAAAGAAAAGAGCAAAAAGGTATATTGGCCGCCTATGGGCTTTAAAGCAAGGGCAAGCTTGGCAATGTCTTGGACATCCGTGCCGTGTAGGAGCATGGCTCCCGTGACGATCATGCAGTACGCCAGCAGATTGGACCAGAGCATCCCCACCATCGTATCCCAGTCCGCTAGGTCGGCTTGGACCACGGTGGCTTTTTCTTCTTTCTCTTCCGACGCCTGCCAAAAGAGCAGATAGGGAGATATGGTAGTACCCAGCAGCCCCAAAGCGGCGGCTATCCAAGCGCTTTTCCACTGGATATGGGGAATGAAGGTATCCATGAGCAGCTCTTTGATTGGCGGTTTGGCCAAGATGGCGGAGAGGATGTACAGACCCAGTAGCAATGTAAGGCCCACTAGTACACGTTTGACCACTTTGTACGAGCCAAAGATCACCAGTGCGGCGATGAGTGCAGTGACTACTACGAGCCAAAAAAGAGTGCTTTTGGCCGTGAGGATGTGCAGCACCGCGGCTAGAGCGTTGAGATCGGCTGCGATGGTGAGGATATTTGCAATGCAAAGTACCAAGATCATAAAAATCGTGAGCTTTTGGGAGTAAAAGGTGTTGGTGATCTCCGGCAAGCTTTTGCCTGTCACTAGCGCGATGCGAGCCGCCATATTTTGGATAGCGATCATCATAGGCGTAGAGAGCAGCAAAAGCCATAGCTGGGAAAAGCCGCTGGTAGCACCTACGAGAGTATAGGTGGCAATACCCGCTGGATCGTCTCCTGCGCCTCCGGTGATGATGCCGGGGCCTAGTTTTTCTATCTTTTCTCTGTTTCTTTTGATATCTGTTTTGATTTCTTGCCAATTCATCAGCTCTCCATATTGTCTATTTGCAAAAGCTTCGCATCCAGTTCGGCGTTGAGTTTTTCGTAAACGTTTTTGCCAATCGTACCCTTGCGGTAGGCTTCAAGGAGTCTGGCTTTTTGGACATTGAGGATGTGACGCTTGACCCGTAGCTCCTCTTCCGTGCGCAAAACCTCCCCTTGGGGGGCGTTTTGCTGTAGGTTTTGTTCTAGCTGCTCTTTGAGCTCTTGGTACTCTTTGGCTATTTTTTCTAAAGTCTTTTTGGATGCGATATGGTGCTTTTGCAGATCTTCTATCTCATCCAGAGCCATTTGGAGCAGCATCGCTTGAGCACGCAATAGCTCATACTCCTCTAGCCGTTTTTTACTCCCCAAGATACCTAGCCATCTCGCAAGAGGAGCGATAGTAAGGCCTTGGATAAAGATGGAGAGCACGACTACCCCAAAGACCATCGTCACCACCACGTCTTTATAGACCAGCGTATCTGGTAAAGAGAGGGCCAAAACCATCGAAAGGGCTCCTCTTAGCCCGCCCCAGCTCATTACCAGCGCCCACGAGAGAGGAAATCGAAGTCTAGTGGGATAAAGAATTGCCCAAACGGCCGTCACCACGAAAAATCGAGCCAAGACCATTGCTACATACGCCGTAAGGATGATGGGCCAAAAGGAGAGAAGCATAGCAATCTTAACGGAAAACCCCATCAACAAAAAGATCAAAGAGTTCAGGGCAAAAGCCATAAACTCCCAAAACCCCTCTACGCTGAGGCGAATGGAGGGATAGACGCGGCGCAGTACGCGATCTTGGAGTAACAGCCCGGTAGCGACGGTGCTAATAACGCCAGAGACCCCTATTTGATCGGCTATCAGAAAAGAGCCGTATGCGGCGATGACACTCAAGGCTATAACGATCATCGGATCGTCGAGATCCTCTACGATCCACGCCACGCCAAGGGCGATGAGGATGCCTATGAACGCGCCAAGACCTGTAACCCGCAAAAAATCGAGCATAATCTTGCCATCAATTTGGGTTTTGTGCTGGATATATCCAAGGACTAAGGCGAAAATGACGATACCGGTGCCGTCGTTGAGCAAGCTCTCGCTCTCTATCAAAAGCCGCAGTCTCTTGGGGGCTCCCAACTCTTTAAAGAGCGAGACCACCGCCACGGGATCCGTAGCCGCCACCGCCGCTCCAAAAAGGAGCGCTATGGGCCAAGTGAGGGAGGGGATGGCGGGCAGCAGCTGTCCCGCATAGACCAAGATAGCTGCGCTTACCAGCATCGAGGCTACCACGCCAGGGACCACGAGAGCGGTGATGGTCCAGATATCTCGTAGCATCGCCTTGCCATCGAGGTGAATGGCCGCTTCAAAGACGAGTCCGGGCAAAAAGAGAGCGAAGAGGACTTCGGGAGTGAGTTTTGGGGGATGCAGCAGCCCAATATTGCCAAGCACTAATCCGATAGCCACCAAAGCTATCGTATAAGGTAGATGGATCTTTCGTACCACGATGGCCGCTAACGAAGCTATGAGAAAAAGGGTCAGTATCGCTAATTCGTAAGGCATACTCTTAGCCTTTTTACAAAATTGTACTACTATGTTATACCATAAAATTAGAAAAAGGATAAAAAATGATCAAAAAAGAGGTCCATACTACCCACAAGGGTGTTAAAGTCACTTTTACGGGTGAGGTAAAAAAAGCTAATATCGTCAAGATGGTAGAAAACTGCGCTACAGGGCAGTGCGAGTGTATGAGCGAAGAGGCGAAAAAAAAGATCGCCGATATGAAAGTAAGGGGCGAAGATGGGGCTGTGGAGTTAGAGCTTGAGGGCGATATTGCCAAAGAGGAGATCGAAGCGGCGCTTCAGCGCTCAAAAGTGCTCAACAAAGAATAAGGCTTTTTTAAGCCTTGTTTTTTTATACTTACTAAAAGTTTAGTAAAGGCAAAGAGTGAGCAAAAAAGAGTCGTTGATGCGTATTGCCGCGCGCCATTTTGCTAAATATGGCTATGAGGGGGTCTCTCTTGATACCATAGCCAAGGAGACGGGCATTACCAAAGCGGCGATCTATTACCATTTCAGGGACAAAGCCCATCTATATGAGGCGGTGCTGCTTGAGCGACTAAAAGGATTGGTGGAGTATGTTGAGCAGCTCTTGCCTCCGAGCGGGGCGGGCGAGCGGCTGGAGCGCTACATCGAGGGGGTGGGCTCTTTTTTGGAGAGAAACCCTTGTTTTGCCGCAATCTTGGCCCACGAGTTTGCCGATAACGGCGAGCACATGAGTGAAAATGCCACAAAGTTGCTCTCTCGCACGCTCAACACCCTCACTTCCATCCTCAATGAAGGAATAGAGGAGGGCATTTTTGAGATAGAAAATCCGATGGTGGTGCAGATGATGATCGTCTCTACGCTTATAATGCACCAGACGACGACCCGGCTTCGCCATAAGGTGAGCTCCTTTGTCAGTGGATATGAAGTGCTGCCTGAGCCTACGATAGAGGATGTGGCCAAAGTTTTGGCCAAAAAGATACTCAAAGCCATAAGGAAACGACAATGAAAAGAGTCCTACTGCTGTGCAGCGCGTTGCTTGCCTTGGAGGCTTCGCCCCTTGCACGGCTTTTTGAAGCCTTGAAAAAGCAGCCGGTTACGCAGGTAGACGAGCGGCTTGTGGAAGTTATGAAGCTGCAAAAGCAAAAGATAAACGATCGCTTCTATCCCCAAGTCTCGCTTTTTGGAAGCCTCGAGCACTACAACAGCGCTACGAATTTGCGTCCCGTGCCCCCTACCGAGGCCAACGCTTTGCTCAAATCCCACGAGCCGCTACCTTTTGCCCAAAATATCGCCCGTTTGGGGGTGAACGCTTCGATGCCGTTGTTTGTCAAAGAGCTTTGGGATCTCCAAAAGAAAATGGAGTATCTGCTCCAAAGCGTGCGGCTCAAAAAAGAGTTGAACATCTACAAAAACGAGGGGGTGCTTTTGGGCAGTTATGCGGATCTAGGCTACGCAGTGCGGCTCCAAGAGGCTTTGGAGGCGACGCGCCGCTCCTTGCAAAAGAGCTATGAGGATCTTAAGATTAAAGTCCAAAGCGGACGCACCCCTCCCATAGCCTTGGATAAAATCGCCAGCGCTTTGGATTCGGTGGAGCTGAAGATGCAAGACGTTGCCCAGCGCCAAGCCAAACTCAAAGCCGCCATAGCCGCACTGACTGGTTTGGAGGTAGGGGAGTATGAACCGATTTCTCAAAAAGCTTCCCTCCAAAAGAGCCAGATATTTGCTCTATTACCTTTGCAGGCTCGACTCAAAGCCCAAAAAGCGGAGCTTAAAGCCGCAAAGGATCGCTTCGTCCCAAAAGTGCTTTTAGAGGCTAAGTGGAGCCAAAATTACGCTCAAAAAGATGTGGTATTCAAAAAAGATGTCCATCGAGGGTATGGGGATGTGGCCCTCAAAGTCGTGCTGCCGCTCTCCAAGACCAATCTCACCGATACCGAGCTTGAGCGTGCCAAAGTTTTGGAGCAAAAGACCCAAATAGCCAAAACGAAGATGGAGTTGCAAGCTCAGGCCAAGGCGCTAGAGGAGCAGCTAGCTCTTAGCGACAAAAAAATTGCCATCGCCAAACGCAAGGTGGCCCGTCAAGTAGATCTCTTGCGGTACGCCAAAACGGCTTTTAGCGTGGGACGGCTGACGGAGGAGGAGTATTTGCGCTATGAAGATACCCTTTTGCAAGCCAGAGCTGATCTGGCTGGGGCCAAAGCGCAAAAGTGGCATCTGCTTGCGGGACTTGCCATATTGTATGGAAATGATCTTGAAAGGATAGTAGAGTAAACTACCTCCCCCTAAACGGGGAGATTTGGAGGTATGCTAGGCGATTAGATCGCTTGGCCTGAACCTCTGTGGATGGTTGACACACCCGTACCGGGTAGTATAGAGAGCCTCAAGTTCTCTGTGCAGCCCGTTTTTGTATAAGTGTACCAAAAACAAAAATTTGGTAAAGGAGAAGTAGGCGTTCTCTTTCCCGCAACAAATGGCAAAATCTGCCAACGCTGAAAGGATATAAGATGAAAAAAGTGCTTAAAATTCTTCTTGTTTTGCTCGTCGTCGCCGCTTTGGTGGCTGGAGCGATACATCTGATCAAAAAGAAAAAGGCAAAAGAGGCGGCATTGCCTATCGCCAAGCAGTATGCGGTCATCGTGCACACCATCACACCAAAACCCCAAGAGCTCAAGCTTGGCGCAGATTATCTGGCTTTGGTACAAAACGACAAGAGTGTGACCATCTCCTCAAAATTTCCAGCCCGGGTGCTGGAGGTGACCAAAGAGGGTAGCGTGGTGCATAAAGGCCAGATCGTAGTACGTCTCGACGATACGCCCGTGCGCTCCAAACTAGAAGCGACCCAGGCCCAGATCGCTTTGCTGCAAGAGCAGATAGGAGCGACCAAAAGGATTTTGGCAAATTTGCTGCATATCCATGCTCGAACAAAAAAGCTCTTAGCGGTCAAAGGGGCTTCTATAGAGCAGTATGAAAAAGAGCAAAATCAGATCGAAACTACAAAAGCGAAACTCTCCGCATTGAAGTCTCATCTGATCTCTTTGAAAGCTCAAAAAAGAGAGCTCCAAAATGAGCTAAGCTATGCGATGTTGCGATCTGAAGTAAACGGAGTAGTTGCCAAACAGATGCTCCATATAGGCGACTTGGCCATGCCGGGCCGGGGGATAGTGCGTATCAATACCCAAGAGGGCAACTATCTACTCGTGCGATTGCCCAAAAATATCAAAGGGTACTCTTTGGTCTACAAAGCCAAAGAGTACCCTTTGCGTCCGCTACGCTCTACATTGAACTCCTTGCAAGAGTACAGAGCCGATGTGGGTGATCCAACTCTTGTCCAAGGGGAGCGGGTCAAGACGCGGGTGATTACTTTCAAAGGCAAAGGGATTGTACTGCCCCAAGACGCAATTCTCGATCGCAACAGCCGCTCCTATGTGCTCATCGCCCACGGCAATCACGCAAGCGCCTTGCCCGTGCATATCCTAGCCAGCTCCGAAGAGGGTGTAGTGGTGGCAGAGGATCTTAGCGGCAAAAAGGTGGTGGTGGCCAAACCCGATATTTTGCTCAAGCTCCTTAGTGGTATCGAGCTAAAGGAGAAGTAGATGTTTGAGTTTTTTTACAAACGCCCCTATCTGCTTTTTGCGATTATTTTTGGCTTTTTTGTGATGGGGATCATCGGGCTTAAAGAGTTGCCCAAAAATCTCTTTCCAGACGCCAACCGCCCACAGGTGGTGGTGATCACCTCGATCCCCGGGGCTACGGCAGAGGTGGTGGCCAATACCGTGAGCAAGCCTATCGAGGAAGAGATCAGCCGTATCAGTCTCGTGCGGGATGTCTCCAGCGTCAACGTGGCCAACTTCTCCATCGTCAAGGCGGAGTTCGAGTATGAAAAGGGGCTAGAGGCGGCCGCCGTGGATGTGGCCAATGCCCTCTCCATCGCCAAGGGCAAACTGCCCCGCACCGCCAACCCCTCCGTCTATACCGTGGGTGATTTCACGCTACCGGTGGAGGTGGTGGCGCTGCGTCCAAAAGATGGCAATATCACTCTGCCCGAAATCAGAAAGATAGCCGATTCGCATATCAAACCCTACCTCTTGGCCAATCCAAAGATCGGTAATGTGGAGGTCTTTGGCGGGTACCAAAGCGCCATCGATATCGAAGTAGACCCCTACAAGGCCAAAAAGTACGGCATCAATCTGGATATGTTGGCCAAAGCTTTGTTCGCCCTCAATAAAGACATCCCTATTGGCTTTACCAAAAGCCAAAAGGACTTTTATACCATCACCTATTATGGTGAAAAGGACAATATCGAAAAACTCAAAAACCTCAACATCTTGCCAAACGTCAAGCTCTCCGATATAGCGAAAGTGAGCTGGAGTTACAAGAAGCGTACCAGCGGGTATCTTGGCAACGGGGATAGAGCCATCGCTCTATCGATCCAGCGGGCACCGGGGGGCAGCGTGCTAGAAGTAAGCGATACGGCACGAGCCGAGCTAAAAAAGCTGGCCAAACTCTATCCCCACATCGATTTTCAGATCGCAGATACCCAAAGAGATCTCATTGAGACCGCCAATAAAAATATGCTCGAAGCCCTGCGTGACGCCATCGTCTATACATTGCTGGTACTGCTGCTCTTTTTGGGCAATTTTCGAGCCATTATCGCCGCTGGTATCTCCATCCCCCTTGTCTTTTTTGGCACTATCGCCATTATTTGGCTTAGCGGCGGAGAGCTCAATATCGTCATCTATACCGCCATTATTTTGGCTCTGGGGATGCTCGTCGACGACGCGGTGGTGGTACTTGAAAACATCGAGCGCCATCTGGAGCTCCACGAAAATATCCAAGAAGCAATCGTCAAAGGGACCAAAGAGGTGCTCGGACCCGTCTTTGCCGGAACGGCTGCCACCATAGCCATTATCTTTCCATTGATGTTTGTGGGCGATTTTCCGCAGCATATCTTCCGACCCCTCATCTCTACGCTCATTATCGCTTTGTTGGTGAGTTATTTTCTCTCCATCACCTTTATCCCCAGACTCTCGGTCTGGCTCTATAAAAACGGGGCCGGCAAGACCAAGATAGAGAGATGGTTCGAGCAGCTCTACCAAAAGACGATCGGCCGTCTCGTAGAGCCCTATGTGGCTGTGCTCAAGTTTTCCAACGGCAAGTTTTGGCCGCTGCGCAGAATGCTGCTGACAATGGCCGTAGTGGCTACATTGGTGCTGAGCCTCAAAAACGTGATGCCTCTCATTGGTAAAGATGTGATGCCGCCGATGGATACGGGGATCATAAAAGCTCAAGTGGCTTTTAGCGCCAACGAGCCAGTCGACAGTGCGGAGAAAAAACTCCACTCCTTTTTGGTATGGCTCCACAAGCAGCCTTGGGTCAAGACCAGCTCCGTAGCCTTTGGGAGCGAGGCTGGGGTGCTCAGCCTTGGCAGTGGCAATCTGCCCAGTGAAGCTACCATCACCATCAACGCCGTGGACCGTTTCCACCGCAAAAAAAGTATCTGGGAGCTAGAAGACGAGATACGTGACCGCATAGCCCAGCTGCCCGGAGTCAAAAAGAACGACGTTTTTGATTTTGGTGCGACGGCGCTCTCGACCATCAAAGCGCCTTTGGATATTCGTATCAAAGCGGCCGACTATGAGCCGCTGCCCCACAAGGCCCACGAAATTGCTGAGGCTATCAGAAAAGTCAAAGGGCTTACATCTATCAGTATTAGCTGGGACAAAGATTTTACCGAGGTCTTTATCGACATCGATAAAAACAAGGCACTCAGCTACGGGGTAACGCCCTTGCAAGTGGCCGCTCAGCTGCCCATCAAAGGCCAAGTGGTGGCACTGGCCGCCAATCTGCCATCGATGGATACCCAGTTTGTGCGTCTCTATCTCAAAGGCAAATACAACGAAAATATCCAAGCCCTCAAGCTTTTACCCATCTCTACTAAGTTTGGCCAGGTGCCGCTAGCCGAGCTGGCCAAAATCACCTACCAGCTTACCCCTGCCAAGATCGAGCGGGACAAGCTGCTTTATAGTATCGATGTCAATGGCTATCGTGCCAAACGGCCTATTACCCATATTACCGCCGATGCCGAGCGAGCCATCCAAAAAGTAGATACGACGGGCTTTATCGTCACCCAAGAAGGGGACATCGCCCAGCTTCAAGACAGCTTCAAGCGTATGATCAAAGCCATCGCCATTGGCGTGGTGCTCTTGCTCATGACCCTTACGGCTATCTACGAGTCGGTGCGACTGGCGATCATTATGATTTTGGTGCTGCCTTTGTCGATGATAGGAGCGGCGTGGGGGATGATGCTCTTTGACAAGCCAAGTTGTATGCCAAGCATGGTTGGGCTCTTGCTACTCTTTGGTATCATCATCAAAAACGCCGTACTGCTCATCGACTTTTACAAAGAGTACAAAAAAGAGGGCAAAAGTCCATTCGAAGCGGCGATACAAAGCGTACGGGTGCGTTTTCGCCCCGTTATGATGACGGCTTTTGGTACGATTGCTGGGATGATCCCAATAGCTTTGGAGCAAGCGGTGGGTCTAGAGCGCCTGAGTCCTTTAGCGGACGTGGCGATTGGGGGGCTTTTGGTGGGTACTTTGCTCACCCTGATCTATGTACCGCTGTACGCTTATGCCACCGATCCGGACAATAAAAAGAGCAATCCCATCGAGAAGCTCGAAGAGCTCTAAAAGAGGATGAACCAAGAGCTGCTCCAAAAGATTTTGCGTGTTGAGGTGAGCTTAGCCAGCCTCTACATTTTTGCTTATGGACTCTTTTTGCTTGTGGTCTCTTGGATTATGCTTCTTGTGGAGCCAAATAATTTCAAAAGCTATTTTGACGCTTTGTGGTGGTCGATCGTCACCGCCACCACCGTAGGCTATGGGGATATCGTCCCCCACACCCTTTTGGGTAAAATCATAGCGATCGTCATCATAGTAGGCGGAGTGATCGCCGTCGCCGCCTTTACGGCTTTGATGACGAGCGCACTGGTGGAGCGGACCATTGCGGCCAAAAAGGAGTATGAGATGCTCGACGAACTCGATCACCACTTAGTCATCTGCGGCTTCAAAACGCCCCGTCAAGAGGTATTGGAGAGTTTTAAGCGCCATTACGGCACCAACATCGTCATCGTCTATCCCAAGCTGGTGCCAGAACTCAAAAAACTTTTGGAAGAGCACCATCTCAAATGGGCCCAAGGCGAATACAACGACGAAGCGGTGCTTAAAGAGGCCCATATAGAGCGAGCCGACAAGGTGATGATCCTCAACGAGCACAATGACTACTCCGACGCTAAAGTCTTAGAGACGGTTATTCTCATTCGCTCTTTGAATCAGCAAGTCTATATTATCGCCGAGATTGTCGATCCAAAGTATGAGAACTATCTGATCAAGAGCCGATGCAACGAGATCATCATGAGCGAGGAGTACAACCGCTTCTTGCTCTCCAAATCGATCACCGAGCCTGGCATGTCCAAAGTGGTGCGAAATCTGCTCAAAACCCAAAATTTTCGCATCGTCACCGACCATCCTTTTACGGGGCACAGCTACAAAGAGGCCTTTGAGGAGAGCCTTCAAAAAGGGGAGATACTCCTTGGCGTGATCAAAAACTATATAACCGAAGCCAAGCTCAAACAGATAGTCCTTTCCAAGCTGCGCTTTGGCGGGGATGCGAGGAAGTATAAAACGATGCTGGCAAAGCTCAAAAGAGGGGAGCTGGATATGGAGGTGGTGATCAATCCAGAAGACGATTTTATTATTCCCGAATTTGCCGCAATTATTGTAATGGAGAGAAAAAATGCAAAGTAGACTTTTTGCCAACCTTTCAAGAGAAGAACAGGAGAAATTTTTGGCCCTGTGTACAAAAGAGCGTATCCCTAAAGGGAGCCTTATCAAAAAGGAGGGGGAGCGGGTACGAAAGGCTTTTTTTTTGATAGAAGGAGAAGTAGCGGTCAAGAAAAGCTCCTCTCAAGGGGAGATGGAAGTCGCCACGATCAAAGGGGGCGAAGATGTGGTCTTTTCCTTTACCTGTATGATAGACGGAGGCAAAAGCCTGACTACGATCGTAGCCAAGAGCGAGTGCAGTTTGCTCAGCTTCGATAAAAAGGTGTGGTTGAAATTTTGTGAACAAAATCCAAAGAGCGGTATTGTGCTGATGCAAAACGCCTTGGAGCTTATGGCTCTCTTTTTGCGAAATAGCGATGAGAAAATCATACAGATGTATCAAACATTAGAAGAGGTGTTATGATGAGAGAAAAGATCGAAATTATTAAAGAGATCTATCAGCTTGGCGATGATTTGCAACAACGAAAAGAGGCCTTGCAAAAGATCGCTCCATATGTGGAGGAGATTATGGAAGCTTTTTATGAGAAGCTATTGCAAAAACCTCAGATCGCCGTTTTTATCCCTCTTGAGCGTATAGAAGAGCTCAAGAAAAAACAGATCAAGTTTTTACAAGACCTCTTGACGATGCCTTTTGATGAAAATCTCTACAAACGCATCGCCAAAGTAGCCATCGCCCACTACCATATCAAGCTCGATCCTTTGTATATGTCCTATGGCTACCACGTGCTCTCGGACCTCATCCTCGCCCAGTCCCAAAAAGACCCCTCCTTGCTACCATATCTCAAGCTCATTATCAAGTATCTCAAAGTGGCCGAAGCGATTATGAGCGAGGAGTATTTTGCTCAAAAGACCCTAGCCGAATCGCCCTACCGGGCCAACGATCTTTTTGTAGCCATTAATATCTTGCATATGGCCTATGTGCGGTGTCAAGACTCTTTTGCAAAGATGGCGGTGGATGAAGAGGCAAAAGAGATGTTTGAGCATAGCTTGCAAGAATTGCAGCCTTATAGGCGGATTTTGGAGGAGGCTGGTTTTAATCTCAGTGCCATCAAACGCTTTTGTACCCAGTTTGCCAATGAGCCAAACGAGCAGAATCTAGCACATTTGCGCCATAGTATCGAGCGTCCCTTAGCGGATTTGAGGGTATTGGCATATTTGAGTATCGATAGCGCCTTAGCGCTTTTGCGTACGATGACCGATATCATCTATCGCCGAAACGTCACCAAAGAGCAACGATTAGATATCTCTACTATAAAGCAAACTATTCGCAGACTCTTATCACACAATTTTGGCTGGGCGATCGAGCGTCTTGATTTTTTTTGGGAGGAGCCCAAGGAGGAGTATGATATTGCCAAGCTCTTGGCATATAAGGATCATATCTTTTACATAGCCATAGATTGTGCAGATGTCGCCAATAAGCTCTATGTGCTTGAGAGCATCGATCTCATTCTTGAAGCGATCAAACTGACACTTTATCTGCGTTCTAAGGAGGAGAAGTGAGAGCTCAGTACTGCTACGCTTTGCCCGAGGGAGAGGTACTCCATGCCCAACACTCCTCTTGGCCACTTTTTCGTGTTACAATACATGGGAGCGATACGGAGCGCGTCAAACTCTCCAAGCGTTTGGTGTGCGCCGTGAAGCATCTGCCGATGCGCTTGCAGATCCATTATGAAAAAGATGCGCAAAAATCGGTTGAGGAGGGCGTGGCAAAAGACCCTACGCTCACTCTTGATGGTCGCATCTTGCTCGAGGGATTGGTAAGCGCCGAGGAGATCACCCAAACCTTTGAAAATCTACTAAAGGAGGAGTCATGAACATACCTACGCCCGAGCAGATCGAGCAGATGATGATAGAGAAGATGGGACTGCTGCCTGAATCTTTGAACGCAGCAAAAGCCATCGATCCTCGATTTCTTATCGAGCAGGCGATGAGCAGTAAGTTTAGCGTCCAAGACGACAAAAATCCCTTTGATCCTAAGACTTCCATGCTCATTATGCTCGCCGTGTCCATTACGCTTGGAAGCGAGGAGTGCGTCGAAGTCCAGACGAGAATGCTCAAAAAGATGGGACTAAGCAAAGAGGAGCTTGCCTATTTGGTCAAAATCGTCAAGCACGCTCATACGAGTGCCGTGATGGGCAATGCAAAAGCGGCTTTTAAAACTTTTGAAGATTAAAAGATGGGCCCTCGAGGCCCAAATATATTTTTTGTCAGCTAACTTACTGAATGTTTAGTAAAATATGGTACAATTATTTTGTTATTCTTAAAAAAAGGAGAGGAATATGAAAAGAAGAGATTTTCTCAAAAGTGCGGCGTTGAGTACTGGAGCGGCGGCTCTTTTGCCTACGTTAGGTTATGCAAATCTACTTAAGCCCTCCAGAGGCGAAAAAGTTCCAAAAGGGCCAGTGACACTCTATTTTGAGTTTCGCATTCCGGGTAACAAGCGCGATGATTTGATTCGCCATATGAGAAAGTTTGCCAAGAAAGCTGAAGAAAAAAGGGGCTTTTTATCTCTTTCTTTTAAAAATATGGTCGGCGACTCCACCATGGTCAAAAATTACCCCACCGAGCTCAAAGGGGTGCTCAAAAGCGCCTATATCGACGCTTTCAAGCAAGATAGGCTCCCACTCTTTTATGCCCTTTTCGTTCGCTTTGCATCCTATGGCGATTTGAGACATTCTGGTCTTCATAAAGAGTTTGCCAAACTGATGAAACGCTACGGAGCTTTGTCAAAAAACTACTCTGAGGGGGTCTTCATCACCGTCGCAGCCGGCGATAGGGAAAAGATCTACAATACTCCTGAGCAGATCCGCCACTTCCTCACACACCAAAAAGATTATCCCATCGACGATCTTGTAACCGTCAACAATCATGTCTCCATCCATACCAAAGACAAAGCGATTTTTAACAAAGAGAGTGCGGCACTGCTCAAAATCGCTCAAGATACATTCCGCCCGGCACCCGGCGATCCGGACTACAATCCAAAGTTTCCCAACGGAATGCCCGGCGAATACCAAACGCGCCACTACCGCAAAGCGGTGACCACGGAGATCTTGCAAAGCGCCTTTAGCGATGGCGGCAAAACACACTATCTCTTTCACGGTACATGGGAGAGTGTCTGGGATCACGAAAACTCCCATATCGATCCAAGGTTTAGGAGTGCCGTGGCCAAACTCTTCCCCTATCTGTTGGATTTGCCAGTAGAGCCCTTTTACAAGACCCTGATCCTCAAAAACAGGGGGTAATGATGGCACGATCCATATATTTGCCAGAATGGAGCAAAGTCTCCACCAATCGATTGCTTCGCTCTGTCTATGAGTGGATGATGATAGGGCTTTTGGTCTCGGGGTTTTCCGCCCTGGCCACGGCTCATTCGCCTTTTATGCTTCATCTATTGTTTGGTAATCCCTGGACGATTTGGATATTGATCTTTGTAGAGTTGGCTTTGGTGGTAGCTCTTTCAGCCGGTATCGATAAGATGGATGTCTCGACTGCGAGGGTACTTTTTATCTTTTTTTCCATTATCGATGGGATGACGCTCTCCTCCATCTTTTTAGTCTTTACCGAGACCTCGATCGCTAGCGCCTTTTTCATCTCGGCTTTGACCTTTGGTGTGATGAGTCTGTACGGCTACTTTACCGATGCGGATCTGAGCTCTTGGGGTACCATCCTCATAGCGGGACTCATCGGTATCATCATCGCTATGGTGGTCAACTTCTTTTTACATAGCCCCACATTAGAGTGGTGGATCGATATCATCGGAGTGATCATTTTCGTAGGACTTACCGCCTACGACACCCAAAAGATCAAGCAGATGGGTGCAGAACTGGCCGGAGGCGATCCAAGAGCGATCAATCGTGCCGCAATCGTAGGAGCGTTGGCTCTCTATCTTGATTTTATCAACCTTTTTATAATGTTTTTGGATATCTTTGGCAATAGGAGAGAGTAGATGAGCGATCACCACCATCACCACGTCAGCGGCAAAAACCTCTTTATCACCATTATCCTCAATGTCATCATCACCCTAGCGCAGATCGTTGGCGGTGTAGTCTCTGGCTCGCTGGCGCTGCTGAGTGACGCGATGCACAATTTCAGCGACGTGTTGGCTCTCGTGATCGCTTACGTAGCCAACCGCTTGGCGGCCAAGCCAAACAGCAAGGAGTTTACCTTTGGCCTCAAAAGAGCCGAAATTCTAGCGGCACTTTTGAACGCTTTGGTGCTTGTAGGGATCGGTATTTTTCTCATCGTCGAAGCTGTGCGCAAACTCTTCCATCCAGAGCCTATCGATTCTACACTGGTGATTTGGCTAGGAGTGCTCAGTATCGTACTCAATAGTGCGAGCGTGTTGCTCATCAAAGAGGATGCCCATGAGAATATGAACATCAAAGCCGCCTACTTGCATCTGCTCACCGATGTGATGACCTCTGTCGCCGTGGTACTCGGTGGTATAGCGATGGCTTTGTGGCGCATCTACTGGATCGATGCGGCCATCTCCATCCTCATAGCCCTCTACCTCATCAAGGAGGCTATCGCTTTGGTTATGGAATCTGCGGCCATCTTGATGCAATCCGCCCCCAAAGGGATCGATATCGAAGAGGTGGCCAAAGCGATAGAGAGCGAACCCAAGATCGACAACGTACACCATATCCACCTGTGGCAGCTGGATGACAAGCAGATCTTTCTCGAAGCCCACATCGATTTCAAAGAGGACCTGAGGCTCTCGGAATGCAACGAAATCTTGGAAAAAATCGAAGAGAAACTCAAAGCGCTTCATATCTCCCACACCACTTTTCAGTGTGAGTATGCGCGCAAAGATAGTAAAGAGAAAATACCAAGCTAAGGAGAAACCATGCAAACGAAAAAACGCCTCGTCATCGTAGGAGCCGGATTTGCGGGACTGAGATTTTTATATCGCATCCAAAAGTATCGCGACCATTTCGATATCACCGTCATCGACCGTCATGACTACTCCTTGGAGCGGCCGGCACTGCCAGAAGTAGCCTTTGAAGATAAAACCATCGAAAAAGTCCATATTCCCCTACTCCAGCAGCTCAAAAAACATGGCGCCACATTCATCCAGGGTGAAGTAGAGCACATCGACCCCAAAGCGAGCAGCCTCACCCTCAAAAACGGCAAAAAACTCTCCTACGACTACCTCGTCCTGGCCACCGGTGCCATCAAAGACTATGACGCCATCAAAGGCTACCGCGAGTATGGCTATTCTGTCTGTGACGACAAGGAGGCGTTGCGATTGCATGAGCGCCTCAAAACTTTCGAAGGCGGTGCGGTGGTCACAGGAGCTGCCAAGAGCGAGTTTGGCCACAGGGTCGAGGCTCCCGATCTCAAAGCACCCTGCGAAGGACCAATAGGCGAAGTGATGTTCATGATGGATCATCGCTTGCGCGAAGAAGGCAAACGCGACAAAAGCACCATCAGCGTCTTCTCGCCCTCAGAGATTTTCTTCGAAGATGTGGGAGACAACGCCCGCAATCCCGTGGCAAAAATCATGCAAGAGCATAGTATCAGCCTCACTACCGGCAAAGAGCTGGTAGAAATCACAAAAGAGAGCGTCATTTTTAGCGACGGCAGCACGATGCCCTGCAATTTGGCTATCATCATCCCACCCTACAAAGCACCCGACTACATCGCAAAAAGCGGCCTGGGTGATGACAAAGGATGGGTACCCACCGATCGCGATATGAAACATCTCGACTACGACAACATCTACGCCATCGGTGACATCAACGCCCTGGCACAGCCAAAATTGGGACACGTCGCCATCAATCAAGCGGACGTCGCCGCAGCGGCTTTGGCCAGAGCAGAAAATCTCAGCGACGAAGAGGTGGAATTTAATCCGGAAGTCTTTTGCATCATGAACATGGGAGGATTTGAAGCGATTCTCATCTACTCCAACGCACTCTACGGCGGTGAATACGACTTGGCATGGCATTCGTCCTTGGCAAAATTCATGAAGCTCAGCTTCGATGCGGAGTACCACTACACCCATGGCCACATGCCACCGGATTTTTCCGTCAAAATGCTCGAAGAGCTGCTCCATCTGTTTGGGAAAAGGCAATAAATATAAACAAAAATAAAAGGATTTTCTATGAATTTCGACGAATATTTAAAAAACTTCGATTATCAAGAGCGAAAGGATATGAAAATTCGCCTCGATGAGATGTTGGAGTCCTATGCAAAGGGTGAAATAGAGGTTATCGATATACGATTTAACGAAGAGTATGAAGCGTGGCATGTGGGATTTGGTAAGCATATTCCTCTTAATGAGCTTCCAAATAGGTTAAATGAGATAGATAAAGAAAAGATTGTCGTAACGATGTGTCCGCACTACGATAGAGCCGAAATTGCAAGACTCTATCTTACGCTCAAAGGCTATAAGGCCAAGTATCTTACAGACGGAATGCTCAAAGTCGTGGACTTTTTACGAGGTGATAAAGCAAGAGACTATATGAAAAAAATCAAAGAATAGGAGAATAAATACAATGAGTGATTTTGTAAAAAATGCAGTTCCAAACAAAGTGCCTGGAATGAGAGTGAATGTGGAGCAGTTTATAGAGCTTCATAATGAGGGAAAATGTGTATTGTTGGATATCAGAACGAAAGAGGAAGTCGCTGTATGGCAGGTCAATTTCGCTATAAAAATTCCAGCCGATGAACTGCCAGAGCGTCTAAATGAACTTCCAAAAGATAAAATCATCGTAACAGCCTGCCCAAAAACGGATAGATCCATCATGGCAAGAACATGGCTGGCAGAGCAAGGATACGATGCAAAATATCTCATGGGCGGTCTTTTGGCTCTTATGGAGAGACTCAAAGGCGGTAAAGCAAAAGATATAAAAATATAACTAGCTCTTTGTACGGAGTGTCATAGAGCGCAAAGGCTTGACAATGGATCTTCTTCATTATGGTATCTATTTCCTATTGACATTGCTACTCTCCACCCTTTTTTCTATGGGTGGAGTAGGTTCAGCCATTGGACTTGTGCCTATTTTTACGATGATGGGTATGCCGTTTAATCTGGCAA
The DNA here is from genome assembly GCA_015494715.1 of Campylobacterota bacterium. Classification (GTDB taxonomy): domain Bacteria; phylum Campylobacterota; class Campylobacteria; order Campylobacterales; family Nitratiruptoraceae; genus Nitratiruptor. The sequence goes on along the minus strand of WGAT01000098.1, from coordinate 6,401 downwards.
AAGCGATAGGGCTTTTTATCAACTCCTCTTCTACCATCACAGCCTCGATCATGAACTACTTTCGGGGAGTTTTGGATATAAAGTTCGCTCTTCCGTTGGTCATCTCTATTCTCATCGCTACCCCCATTGGAGCATGGAGCAGCAAATATGTGCCAAAAGAGATAGTGATGTGGGTGCTTGTGGCTTTTTTGATTGTGAGTGCACTTTTGCTGATATTTAGTCACAGAGAGACAAAAGTTGTCTATGATAAAGCATGGGTTTTGTATGTGATTGGTGGAAGTGTCGGAATCATTTCTGGGATGATTGGCGTTGGCGGAGGCTCTCTTATTATGCCTTTGCTTATTTTACTTGGTTTTGATGCGAAAAAGGCTGCATATGCCATAAGCTTTGTCATTCCATTTTCTACACTTGGAGCATTTTTCACATATCTATCCTTTGTGCATATGGATTGGATACTCCTTGGCGTCGTTACGGTCGCTGCGATCATAGGAGGCTATCTTGGTGATTTTATCATGCACTATCATCTGACAGCCAAACAGATAAAAAAGCTCATAGCCGTGCTTTTACTGCTGCTTGCGGCCAAAATGATTTTAAAACTCTTGCATATCAAATTAGGAGTATGAGATGGTACATATTATGAAAAAAATCGCGGATTGGATCATCGATCATGAAAAGGATGAGGCGCTCGATTGTCGTATCCCTGATGAGATCATAGAAGAGTGGTATGAGACGGTACAGGAGAGAAAAAGGAGGATGGAAGAGCATGGCCATACGCACTCCGAGCAGTATGAGATGCTGAGCGATATAGAGAAAAAACTACAAGAGATAAAAAAATTGCGAGAGCAAAAATGCCACATCCAAAACAAAAAAGAGAGCTGAAAGAGAAGCGCCAACAATGCCAAGAGGAGATAAAGGAGGTCAACAAGCATTCACGCGGTATCGCTGCACTCGCTGCAGCCTTCGGTGCCGTTGCATTTTGGAGAGGAAGTTGGATGCTGATGGATGCATACCTTTTTCCTAACAATCAAATCCTCAGTGCAACGGCAAGTATTATTGGAGGAGTATCGATCATTTTATTTCTCAATTACAAATTTGAAGATCTGTTTTAAAGGAGTTAACAATGCCAGATCCAAGATTTTTAAAGCCTTGGCATGGAATACCAAGAGAGCAGATAAATTGGCATCCCACTGTCGATGAGGATAGATGTATAGGATGTGCTACCTGTGTAACTGGATGCAACAGGCTTGTATATAGATACGATTTTGAAAGAGAAAAATCGATCGTATATGATCCTCTCAACTGCCTTGTTGGTTGCACGACTTGTCACAATACCTGCCCAGTCGATGCTATATCATTTCCTCCTTTTGAGGTGGTATTTGATCTTGAAAAAAGAGTGGATGAGCATCATGCAATAGAAGATGATCTCTTTAAAAGAAAAGATATTTTAGCATACAAAGAAGCAAAACCAGTTAAAAAAAGTGAAGTAGCTGTAAGGGAAAAAGAACATAGAGACGATGTAACGATTTTACAGTTGGAGCTTGATACAGATGTAAGACCTGGAAGATATTTTGAGCTTTCACCGGTAGATAAAAACTGGCTTGGCAGAAGCTACTCTGTTGCAAATGTTCCTGCGCATGATGGATATGTGGAGTTTCATATAAAAAAGGTGCCTGGAGGAAGATTTAGCGAATTTGTCTATAACCATGTAGAGATTGGCGATAAACTTTTGGCAAAGGGACCTTTTGGCTCATTTATATGTGATTCTCCAAAAAATAGAAAACTCTTCTTTGTGGCCCTTGGAGTAGGTCTTGCTCCTCTTATTGGGATGATACAAGAGGCACTGTTACAAGATCCAAACAGAGATATTACGCTTTTTTGGGGAGTGAGCAGATCAAAAGATTTTTACTGCATAGATAAAATCGATGAACTGTCACAAAAATATAAAAACTTCAAAACGATCCTTGTGGCAAAAGAGTATGATGTGGCATTTAAGTTTCCTAAACATGGAGAGTTTTTGAAAAAAAGAAGCCTGGGAGCCTTTATCGAAGGATTGTATGACAATAAGCATGACTACTATATAGCCGGTCCCTTTGGAGCGCTTGAAACATTTAAAAATGTATTGATACAAAAAGGGGTAGATAAAAACCATATATTTACAGAGATATGAAAAAGTTTATAGTTATAGCACTTGTTTTTTTTCAGGCGTTTGGAGGAGAGTTGATTGGTGTTGGAAGTGTGAGGGAGCGATTTGAGATCCTAAATGGCATGAACAAAAAAGCCTATGGCAATGCTCCTTCGCTTCCGGGAAAGCCAAATGACAAACTGCTTGTAAATAGAATAAAACTTGGATTTATCTACAACCAATCTGAAAATGTCCGCTATACAGTAATTGCATATTGGGCAAGCGTATATGGATGGTCTTTAGGATATAGCGATTTTACAAAGGTGAGTGGAGAGCATACATACTATATGGATCCGCAAGAAGATAGAGATTTTGCTGCGCTCAATGTACAAGTAAAAAATCTTTTTCACGTCAAAGGCCTTAGCACAAAAATAGGACGCCAATCCAATAGATATGGCGATAAAAGGGTTTTGGGTCCTGGAAGCTGGGGCAACTCCTATGGATGGCTTTGGGATTTGGCAAAAATCTCTTATAAATTCGATAACAATTTCATCGATGCTTTTTGGGGGGAGACAAAAGACAAAGACAAACATAGGTTATCTCTGTTTAGGAAACATGTCTATGAAGGGGCTGGAATATATTCTCATTTTGTCTATGGCAACGGGGCGATGGAGCCTTTTGTAATCTACAAGCATGGGCTCTATAAAGAGCCTGGCAATGGAGACAATCAAGAAAACAGCTATACATATGGCATGAGAGCGTACGATAAAGATCTCTATGGATTTAATTATGATATAACATACGCAAAAGCGGATGGCTCTATAAAACATAAAAAGTATGATGCGTATGGATATGCCGTGAGGGTGGGATATAGATTGAAAAATCTTTTATACTCTCCAAATATCGTTATTGGAAAAATTTATGCAAGCGGAGATGACAATCCCAAAGATGGCGTTGTAAAAAGATTTCGCACCCCATTTGGAGGAACGGATGGCTCGCTCTATGGGAGAATGGATATAATGAAATGGAGCAATTTGATTGAAAAAGTTATAGAGCTGTATCTTTATCCAAAGAAAATGCATCTAAAGCTTAGCTTGCACGATTTTTCTTTGGCAAATGCAAACGATATGTGGGCATATTATAAAATTTTCAATAAACCGGGTAACCATTATGACCATTTGGGAGAGGAATTTGATGTGGAGTATAAATACAGATATTCAAAAAATTTGGAATTGCAAGCAATATATTCCTATTTCAAAGCAGGCTCATTTATCAAAGAAAATGTAGCGAATAATAACGCCCATCGGCTCTTTTTACAAATGAAATACTCATTTAAAAAGCTATTTTGATGTGGGATATTTTAACATTCAATAGATTTATAGCTCAAGATGTTTTGATATTTTTCTACTACATAGGGGCCATTTTTATGCCCCTTTTTTTCTATATTTTCAGAGGATATTTGATCAAAAATATAGCATTTTTTCAAAACCTCCATCAAAAGATGAGCACACTGTACGACTCTTTGCCATCATATTTGAAAATATTTTTTTGGATATTTTTCATTATGATGTTTTTGTGCGTCGAGCTTTGCTGGAGGATGATATTTGAGGCGATGATAGGATATTTCGATATGCATGATTATTTGTATCAAATTCTCAAGAGGCAACAATGGTAACATGGATCAAAAGAGACAAAAACGATATCTTCGCATACTCTTGGGGCGAGAAGTTTTTTAAAAATCCAAAGACGCTTTTTGTCATTCGCTTGAGCGCTTTAGTCCTTTTTGCCTATGCGCTTTTGTATGGGTTTATCCATCCAGACCCCTCCAAAAACCACTTTACTACAGCTATATTTTGGTCCTTTTTTTGGCCTTTTTTTATGTTTTTGTCGCTCCCTACACTTGGAGCATACTTTTGCTCTATATGCCCTTTGGCCTTTGTGGGCAAAAAGATAAAAAAACGCTCGGGCAGAGCGCTGAAAATGCCAAAATGGCTCAAAAATCCCTATATCAGTCTTGGTGTCGTGCTTGGGGTCTATTGGGGGCTTTTTTACGCTTTTCCTTCCGTTTTTTCCCAGCCTGTCGCCGTAGCTCTTTTTTATTCCTTTTTCACTCTTTTGGCCTTTGCCTTTTACTTTTTGTTTAAAAACATGGACTACTGCGCCTATATCTGCCCAATCAGCGCTATTCGCAACGCCTACTCGAGGATATCTTTTATGTGGCTGGGAAGCTATGAGAGCGCTTGCAAAGAGTGCCATACATACGAGTGCGCCAAGGCGTGTGAGTTTGGCCAATCCCCTTTTAATTTCAACAAAAACAACAGTATGGGTGACTGCACGCTTTGTATGGATTGTGCCAACGCATGCGCGGCGATCCACTATAAATTCATCGGATTTGGCGGCTCTTTGTATAAGCCTATCAAAAAAGCGAGAAATGTAGATGTATGGACATATATCTTGCTTTTTGCCTTTATGACATTGACGATGAAGCTTTTGGCTCTCAATCACACATCGATTGGCAAATGGTTTTTTTGGGTCTGGCTGAGTGATTGGTTTAAAGGGAAGCTTCCTCACAGCTCTTTGGATTTTGAAGCGCTTTTCACTCTTCTTGTAGCTTTGTTGTTCACTTTGCTTTTGGTCAAAATTGGATTTGAAGAGGCTGCAAGAAGGCTTGGAATGGATAAAAAGGAGCTTTTTAGGCAAGTGGGTTATGCTTACGCACCTTTGGGACTTGTAGCGGCTATCGGGGTTGCGTGTACGAAATTTTTTACTCACTATTTTCATAGTGTCATCAATGGATTTATCGAGGCGTTTCATCTGCCATTTTCCTATATCCATCCCTTGGCCTCGCCAGATGCGCATTGGCTCAAAATTTTTGCTATATTCGATTATATTGCAGTGGTGTGGACACTTGTGCTTTTATATAAAAGGATCAAACTCGCAGCACCCCATTCGGATCGAAAATTTTTAGCATTCTTGTGGCTTGCCCTTTTGCCTCTTGGCTATTTGTTTGTAGTTTTGTTATGATGAGAAAAAAACCATGACAAAAACCAAATCATCCGACCGCCCCTCGCTTTTCGAGCTCGTATCTGCATTTTTCCTCATAGGTCTGACAGCCTACAGCATGGCTATGCTCGAGCAGCTCAAAGCCTTGGTGGTGGGACGAGGGTGGCTCAGCCAAGAGGAGGTGGACGAGGGATTAGCGATGGTGCAGCTCTATCCGGGACCTATCTTTGTCAATCTTGCCATCTACGTAGCCTATAGACTCCGTGGTTTTGTGGCCGCGGTGCTTTGCTTTTTGGCTTTTTTGCTGCCCTCGTATCTTTTGATGCTGGGGCTCTCTTATCTTTACTTTCATTATGCCAATCTACAATGGATCCATCCACTCTTTACAGCCATTGAAGCGATGGTGGTAGGTATCGTCATCCATGTGGCGCTCGATTTTGCCGCCCGTTATGTCAAAGACCCCAAAACGGCTACCATCGCAGCGCTGGCCTTTCTTTTGATGCTGTATCACATAGACGCTTTTGTCATTATCCTTTTGGCCATGCTTTTAGGCGTTGGAGTATTTGGCCAAAATGAGATCTCCATCGATGCGAGAGCCTTTTCCCTACCCGGATCATTCAAACAAAGACTCTTTGGGTTGGCCGTGAGTGCTCTTTTGTTTGTAGTGCTTCTGCTTTGGGGGCTATATGACAAAAGCCTCTATGGCCAGCTCCTGCTTTCGATGTTCAAAGTGGGAGCCATCGCCTTTGGCAACGGCATGACCATCATGCCGCTTTTACAGCAAGAGGTGGTTTTTTCCCACCATTGGCTCAGCCTCAAGGAGTTTACCGACGGTATCGCCTTTGGCCAGGTAACTCCGGGACCTTTTTTGATCACGGCGGTCTTTATTGGCTACAAGCTTGCTGGCGTTATTGGGAGTATTTTGGCGACTATCGGGATATTTTATCCATCCTTTTTCTATACGCTTGTGATGAGCGAGCTTTATAGCAAAATCAAGCGCTTTATGCTTTTGCAAAAAGCTCTCAAAGGGATTTTGGCCGCATTTACGGGGATGATTTTCTTTGTGGCTCTTTCGTTGGGAGAGTATAGCCTAACATCCAAAGCCGCCTTTGTTTGGGCCGTTTTTGCTCTTGTTGGAGTTCGCTATTTTCGGCTCAATATCGTATGGATCTTTTTTATCGGTATTGTGGCAGAGCTCATTCTTTATTTTGGAGGTATCGATGTTTTTTAGATTTGTTTTCTTGTGCATTGCGACGATTCTATATGCGAAGCCTGT
>WGAT01000097.1 GCA_015494715.1 Campylobacterota bacterium | reverse complement strand
TCGAAAGGCTCCTTTTTTTTGAGGATGACGATTGGGTTCTCCTTGGATGTGATGAGACGCTCCTCGGCCTCACTCACCGCACAGGCCTCTTTGATGGCCTCTATATCTTTAAACATCACGGCAAAGGGCTTTTTGCCCCGCCGTTTACGCCTACGCAGCTCCTCTACCGCCAAGCTTTTGGCTTTACAGACCAGATGATACCCCCCAACCCCTTTGATGGCAAGAATCTTTTCTTCACCCAAAAGCTTCGCAGCTTGCCTAATAGCTTCATACCTTTCATATTCACCCAGATAGAGCCTCGGCCCGCAATCAGGACAGCTGATGGGCTGGGCGTGAAAAAAGCGGCTTGCAGGGTCTTCATACTCCTCTTGGCACGCCTTGCACATCACAAATGGAGCCATCGTCGTGTTCTTACGATCATAGGGCAAATCGGTGATAATGGTATATCTTGGGCCGCAATGGGTGCAGTTGATAAAAGGATAGCGGTAGCGGCGGTTGTTGGAATCAAAAATATCGGCTAGACACGCTTTGCAAATACTCATATCAGGAGAGATGAAAGTTCGCTTCAGCCCATTTTGACTCTTTTTTATCTCGAAGCGACGCGAACCTTGAGGGGGTATCTTTGTAACTTCCACTCTCTCGATTGTGGCAAGAGGGGGTAGTTCATTGGCAAAACGCTCTACAAACTCCCGTGCCCTTTCCCCCTCCACTACGATCTCAACTCCTCTAGCGTCATTGCGCACATACCCTTTTAGCCCCAAAGAGGTGGCAAGATTGTAGATAAAGGGGCGAAAGCCCACCCCTTGGACACGGCCGCTCACAAGAATCTTAAATGCCTGCAAAAACGCCCTCGTCGTCTACTGGATACTCTATTGGCAAGAGCACGCCTGGGTAGTTACGCACAAACCTGCTCATAAAAGCGCTGTTTGTGCAGTGTCTGCCCGCCAAAGCGATGCCGGTGGCTTTGGATTTTCGCATCGCCTCCACCGCCTGCTGGCTCATAAACTCGCCCAAGCTCTCATAAACGGAATAGGCCAAAAGTTTAGCGTCGGTGCCGGCTAACAAAAAGCTCATCATAGAAGCGTAGAAACTGCCGTAATCAAAGCCATCATCGGCTATTTTGCAATCGATGCTCAAGCCCCCTTTGCCGCCAAACTCCAGTGCCAACCGCTCAAACTCTTCAAGTTCCAACCCCGCAAGCGCCGCCGCTTTTTCCAAAAAGCCCTCGGTTTGCATAAAACGAGCATAGCGCTTTGGCTCAAGCCTGACAAATCTTTCCACCACTTTCCGTGTCGAGCCGCAATGAGGTTTGTTAAAATCGAAGATTTTGGTCGCTCGATTTTTGTCAAGATAGTAAAACGCGGGCTCATCGCCAAAATAGACACCAATAGCCGTGCCCATAAAGGAGTTTTGACGAAGAACGCCTCCAAGCAAGGTAGCGGCAAAATCTTGACGAACGATTTGAGAATGTTCGATCTCTTCGTTTTTGAAAGTAAGGACACTTTGGGCACGAATTTCATCGAAATGTTCGACCCTGTCCACTATGCCTTCGTAGCTTACCCACTCATCGTAAATTGCCACCCTTTGTGATGGAGTAAATTTTGGGAAGAGCCCTTGGGAACCCGATTTGAAACAGCGCTTGTGTTTGTTGATAAAAAGACGAGGGGCTTTGTATGGGGTGATAGGTAGGTCAAAATCGAGCATAAAGTCGCTTTGTGGCTCTTCGTCAAAATAGAGCACATCGTAGTCTTGCAATTCATTGGCCAACAATGTCGTAAAGCCATCCCAAACGGCGGCGGCTTCGTAGACTCTGCCGCCGCTGTGTGTCAGATGAAGCCAAGGGCGCTCGATGCTAAAGAGTGCGCGCTTTTCGCTTGCTAGCATCAAAAACTCCTCGCTTGGCCGAAGAAGCAAGACTTTTGCATTGGCTTGGGGAGTCAAATAGAAGCGAAAATGCCCACGCAAAGTCTTCATACCCAAACTCTTGCCATCGCGCAAGGCAGCGGCGGCATAGCCAAAAAGCTCTTTATACTCCTCCTTTTCGTTGGCGTAGAGCATACGCGTACCCGAAGCGTTGGAAAGGCGAAGAGGGATGTTGCACCGCAAGCAGCTTATAAGGGCAAAATCTGCACGCCATGGATTGGATAATAGCTCCTCTTTGCAACCGCCGCAGGGCTGGAAGACACAAAGCAGCGTATTTTGCCGCTTCAATGGATAGCGCTCCAAAAAGGAGGCGTGACTCCCGCAGGCTTTACACATCGTAAAAGGATAGTAGTAGCGTCGAGAGGAGGGGTCTAGCATCTCACCGATACATCGATGGCACGGCCCCACGCCGTTTGGAAGATAGGGAGGCTTTTGGCCCATAAACTCCTTGGCCGCTTCTACTTTTTCCAAAAACAAGGAGTTTGGCAGCTCCTTTTCCAAAGCCTGTACAAAAGCATCCTCCTCGTTAGCCCGAAGATAGACGAAAGGATAGGAGTAGCCTATATCCACATCTACGCCGCAGCTCTTCGCCACCGCCTCGATAGTGGCGATAAAATAGGTGGTGTGGGAGGGGTATTTAAAGCGTAGCAGCATCGGCCATCGTAGGATTTTGGTATTGAAAAATTATCTCTTCGAGGCTTTGGGTGGGAGTGCTTTGGTACTCTATTCCATCTTTTTGCAACTCCTCTAGAGCGCTTTTGATAAGCGTGGGGAAATTTTCTCGCACGCTTTGGCTCAAATCTATCTCCACACTTTCGATATCTTCTGGCACCATCCCGACTATATTGGTCTTGGCTATCTTTTCTAAAAGGGAGCAGATCTCTAGCATCTCCACCACTTCCACTTCGTGAGCGGTCTTGCGATAGGCCCCAAGGCCCAAAAGTACATCGCTGGGAATATTGTACACGCTTCCCGGAGCGTCCTCTATGGAGACGGTATCAAAGATAAGCACTTTGTCAAACTCTTGATAGTAGCGCATAAGCTTGAAGCCCAGCGTCCCCCCGTCAATTATCTCCACACTCTCATCAAATCGATAGTTTGCCGCCAGATATTTGGCGGCATAGACGCCAAGCCCTTCGTCTTTGAAAAGGATGTTGCCTATACCGATAATCGCCGTTTTCACTTTTTGACTCTTTTGAATTTGTATCCGCCAAAAACGATGGCGATATCGCCCTCGCGCCAAAAGATGGTACGCCATACCACATAATAGATATGAAACATGATCCACACCAAAATAAAGTACATCGTCATATGGTGCACATAGCGCACATCCATCTTCGTCCCGCCGCATACCGGTACCGTCCAATCTGTCGCTAGATGCAAAAGCGTGGGCCACCATTTGCCAATACTGCTCATGCCGGATTCGAGTCCGAGCACATAGAGCTGCAGACCCGTAAGCAGCATCCATGCCAGCAGTAGATGAAAGATGGTAAAGTATACCACATGAAAACTATCCTCATGGGAGCTGTCAAATCGCTTGACGCGATTGAGCGTGACGAGGTTGACAAACACTTCCCAAAATTCTACGAGGTTTTGCTTGGTTGGGATGAGCTTTTTGATGGGTTTGTCGAATCTGCTAAAAAAGTAAAGATAGGCTATCACGATGGAGCTCACATCAAAAATGATCGCCGCATAGAAGTGGATGGCTCTATTCCAAGCCATCACAAATTTGTATGCAGCCGGCTCGCTAATAAGGGTCTGATAGTATGGATGGCCGATATACAAGCCAGTAATCACCGCGGCTATCATACTAAAAAAGACCACCCAGTGATTGAGCCGCATAAAAAGCGTCATTCGCTTTATAGGTTGATAATTTGCGCTCATAATCGCCCCCTTAGATAGAGCAAGAGGTATTGACTTTGAACTCGCCCAAGCTTTTGCCTCTTGTATCGACGATATGCACGGCACAGGCGATACATGGGTCAAAGCTGTGGATCGTTCGTAAAATCTCTAATGGCTCTTCGGCTTTGGCCACTTTGGTGCCTATGAGGCTCGCTTCATACGCGCCCATTCTGTTTTTATAATCCCTTGGCGCCGCGTTCCAAGTAGAGGGCACCACCGCTTGGTAATTTTCAACTTTGCCATCTTTGATCTTGACCCAGTGCCCCAAAGAGCCACGAGGTGCCTCTTCGAGCCCATACCCTTTGGCATCTTTGCTTACATAATCAAAATCAAACTCCGTCCATGTGGAGAGATCGCCCGCAGCCGTATTTTTGGCCAACTCATCCACCCACTCCATCATCACGTCAGCCATAAGCTCTGTCTCGATGGCGCGAGCCGCCGTACGTCCGACGGTAGAGTAGAGCACTTTTGCCGGCAAATTGCCGTTTTTGAGAAATTTTCCCACATACTCCCCAATACGCTTGTCCCCTTTGACATAGCCCACCACCATCCGAGCCAATGGCCCTACCTCGACACGGGTATCGTCGTAGATGGGCGATTTGATCCAGCTGTACTTGCCTTTGGTATCCAGATAGGCTATGCCGCCCTCTTTTTTGCCAAATCCGGTGTAGTTTGGAATGGTTTGACCCTCGAAAGGATGCAGAGGCTTCTCTCCTTGGTACCATGCGTGGGTCACATCCTCGGCCACCTTTTCTTGATCGAACTCTTGATATTTGCCGCCGACCACTACGCCGCTTGGAAAGAGTAGCTCGGATTTGTAAAATCCGTTGTCTTGGAGTCTAAAACCTCCATAGATCAGATAGTTTTTGAGGCCCCCTCCCGTACCATCGAGCGCCTCGTCGGCGTACATCGTACCGGCCATGTAGATATCTGGCAGATACGCCCCTTTGATAAAGGCTCGAAAACCTTTGAGCAGCTCTTTAAACAGCCCGATACGAGCGGGGTTTTTCAGATCTTGCACACATGTTACCCCGCCTACGACGATACTTTGGGGATGGGGATTTTTTCCGCCAAAAATAGCCATCATCTTCGCCGCGTCCCTTTGCAGATCCAAAGCCTGCAGATAGTGGGTGACGGCTAAGAGGTTTTGCTCTGGTGTCAGTTTGTAGTGGGGATTGCCCCAGTAGCCTTTGGCGAAAATCCCAAGCCGACCCTGTTTGACAAACTTCTTGAGGCGATCTTGCACTTCGCCAAACTTGGCGCTATCGGCTACCCAAGGGGTCGTCCCCGCGATTTTCGCCCATTTTTTGGCCTCCTCCACCGTCTTTTGGGGATCGGCTTCGAGGGCTTTTGTGATATCGACCCAATCGAGTGCGTGCAGATGATAAAAATGCACTACATGATCGTGTAAATAGAGCGAGCCTTGGATGAGATTTCGCACAAGCCGTGCATTTTTAGGGATGGTCACGCCAAAAGCGTGCTCCACGGCCTCGATACTTCGCTGATAGTGCGTACCGGTACACACCCCACAAATACGCATAGCCAAAAGTCCGCAATCCCTTGGATCCCTTCCTTTTAAAATCTCTTCGATACCCCGAAACATCGTCGAGGAGCTGTATGCGTCGACGATGGTGTTGTTCTCATCTATGATCGCTTCGATACGCAAATGTCCCTCGATACGGGTAATCGGGTCTACGACGATATGCTTATTGCTCATTTTTCCTCTCCTTCTTTCTTCCCTCCAATAGCACTGGCAGCCGCATGGATCGCTATGCCCACACCAGCAGCCGTCAACAGAGCCAAACCAAACTGATCCACACTCTTTTCCACGCCGCCGTTTGGAGCCATCTTGATATTGGCGTCGGCCATAGGACGCTCATAGGCGTACTTGTCCCAAAATCCGGGCTCGCTACATCCGATACAGCCGTGCCCCGCACCGATTGGCCAGTTGACGCTCTCGTTGTAGCGTACGATGGAGCAGTTGTTGAAAGTCATTGGACCTTTACAGCCCATTTTATAGAGACAAAAGTTGTTTTTGGCACCCTCGTCGCCCCACTCCTCTACAAACTCGCCCGCATCGAAATGGGCACGGCGCTCGCAGTTGTCGTGAATACGATAGCCAAAGGCAAATTTGGGCCGAAGCAGCGAATCGAGCTCTGGAATCTGGCCGGTGAGCACATAATGCAAAATCACCCCTACCATATTTGCCGGATTGGCTGGACATGCGGGGATATTGATGATGGGCTTGTTATTTACCACATCCATCACCCCAACGGCTCCAGTAGGATTTGGAGCGGCGGCTGGTACCCCACCAAAGGTGGCGCATGTCCCTACCGCCACGATAGCCGCGGCGTCGTTGGCCAGTTTCGTCAGATGCTCCTCAAAAGTCTCTCCGCTGGCTCCTATCGTGCACCACTCTCGCCCACGCCCCACGGGAATAGCGCCTTCTACAAAGAGCAGATATTTACCTCTAAAATGCTCCACCGCATCGTGTAGCTGGGCTTCGGCTTGATGACCGGCCGGGGCCATGAGAGTCTCGTGAAATTCCAATGAGATGATCTCTAAAATGATCTCGTCCACTTTGGGCCCGTCGGCTCTGATAAAGGCCTCGGAGTTGCCGGCACAATCTTGGAGCTCTATCCAAATGACCGGGATTCTGTTCATAAGCTCCGCAGCTTCTGCTACAAGAGGCGTAAAGGAAGCTGGCAGCATCAACATCGCCGTCGTCGCACTCGCCCACTTCAAAAAGTCCCTGCGAGAGATCCCCTCATCTTCGAGGACCTGTGCGATATCGATATTGCGCATGGGAGTTATTTTTTTTAGCTCATCGAGTCTCGCTCGACACCGCTTATACAAGCTGTTGTAGTACTCTTCACCCTTGTTGGTGTCCACTCTGGCACTTTTAGTAGTAAAGAGCGAGCGCAGATGTTCTCTATTCATATCGGCTCCTTATGATTGAATACTCATTCACTATTGTACCGATTCGAGCTTACCCAAATATTAAGCCAACTTATGCAGGGTAATACATCTTCTATATTTTTGGGACCAAATCAGTGGGTGGTGCAAACACTGCAGATATCGAATGTGCGAAATATAAGATCGGTATGCGTACAAGGAGCTCCTACAAGCGCCTTTTGTATGAGAGAAAGATTGTCCTTTGAGCCGTTGGAGAGATTCCACTGGGTAGGAGTGACGATAGAGTAGTTTTTGATTCTTTGATTCTCTATCTCGACGGTATGGATCAACGAGCCGCGGGCAGCCTCTATCGCAATACTCGCTTTGCCATCTTGAAGGCTGGCTTCTATCGCACTCTCTTGGCTCAAGTCCAAGGTAGAAAGATTGTTTTTTATATTTTGCAAAAGCTGGGCAGCTTCGTAAATCCGAGCGAAAATCCTTGTAGTGAGGCTATCCTTGTAGCGTCTGTGCAGCCGCTTGACAAAAGTGCCGCCACGGATCATCGTCCTAGCCAAGGGGCCGGTTTCGTAAAACTTTCCCTTATAGGTAACACGCTTTGCAAAACTTTTTGGCTGCTCTTGCTCCTTGACATACTCAAGCCTCGCCGGACGGATTTTACCATGGAGCAACTTGGCGTTTTGCACATAGCCATCGCTCCCAAAAACGATAAATCTATCATACCCTTTCCCAAGATGCAAAACATCCAGTCTATTTAACTTATCAAAAAGCTTTTTAAGATCCTTTTGCAAATTTTTGATATCAAAGTCGCCAAATAAAAGCCCAAACTCCCTTTGTAGACTCTGGGCTATATGAGAAGCTTGGAGGATCTCTAGCTGTGTAGGATCGCAGGTGACGCCACCGGGCAAGGCATAAGAGGAGTGTGGCCACTGACCGCCAAATATGGCTAACAGCTTGTTGATCTCTCGTATGATTCGCTGTACTCTATCCATATCGAATGGAAGACCCAATTGTACGAAAATCACTAAATAGAACCATTTGAGATGGTTCTGGACAATTTCACAAAATCTGGTGATCTCTCGAATCTTTTTGGCTTTTTGGGTAGGCACGATGCCAGATACTTTCTCCAAAACCATAGCGGTAGCTATAAGGTGGGCATGGCCGCAGATGCCGCATATTCGAGGATTGATCACCAAAGCGTCCAGCGCCGGACGGCTACGCAAAATCTCCTCAATCCCTCTATAATGAGGAAAACGCACATATATATTTTGTATCCTGCCACGCTCGCACTCCATGTCCAAAAAGGCTTCCCCCTCGATCTTTTCTAACAGCTCAACTCTCATCGATCAGCCTTTGGGTCAGTCTCTCGATACGAAAACTTTTCGCCACGCCAGTGAGAGTCAAATAGGCTCTTTTAGGCACGCCAAGGGGCATAGTGGCCGGTATGCCCATATATGTTTTGGTTTTGAAAAGCTCTTTTTTAGGAAATTGTGGTTCGGTACAGCCAAAACAAGGAGTCCCCGCTCTTGTTTTGGAGTTTATCTCGTTCCAAAGAATTTTATTGCAGCTGCCGTGGGTATAGGGAGCCTGACACCCTTGTTTGTAGTACAAACACCCCTCTTTCGTGCCAAAACCCTCGGCGTCCACTTTCCACTCGAAATATTCGTTTCTACTGCATCCGCTGTGTACGGTGTAGGCAAAGATCTCTTTGGGACGATGATAGGAGTCAAGATGAGGTTGTGCAGCGCTCAGACCAAAAGCTATCCACTCTGGATGCGCCGGACATCCAGGGATGTTGATTGTCTTGGCTTTGAGAGCTTCATACCATCTACTCTTTTGCTCCCCTTGAAAAAGCACGCCGCTTATACTTTTCTCATACTCTCTAAAGACTCCCCCATACACGGCGCAGCTGCCAACAGCCACCACTCTTTTTGCTCTTGAGGCCAACTTTAAAAAGAGCGCAACAACCTCTTCTTGGCCTTTTTGCCATCCATTTTTGAGTCCACCCTCCAATACCAAAATCTCAGGCTTGGCATCAAAGAGCTCATCCAAAGAGAGCTTGGAGGGTAAGATAGGGTGATAGAGCCACTCGAATTGGTCATATAAAGTCTTGAAATTTGGCAGATTGAAAAAGGAGTGGCTGTTACCATTGCACGTGACTCCTTGGAGCCAGAGGATTTTAGGCTTCACTCTTTAAAGCCCTGTAGATATTTTGGGCTATATCCTCGATATAGTACTCTATCTCGTTTGGCAGCATCCGCTCTCCCATCAAAAAGACCATACCGCCAAGATAGCCCATAAAAAGTCCAAAGGCACTGAAAAAATCTTGGTCCCTCAGCTCTCCGCTGCGAACCCCTTCTTCAAAAAAGATCATTATCTCCGTCACAAAAGGTCCCACGCAGATCATTCCCTCGCAGCCATGTTTGAAAACTTCACGATGCGCCAGATATATCCGTAAAAAGTATTCAATGAGTTCTGGGCGCTCCTTGGCGGTATGAAAATAAAAATCAACGATTTTATAAATTTTTTCTTTAGCACTAATGGATAAAAGATTGATACGGCGAATCTCTTCGCCCAATATTTTGGAAATGTAGAGTATGAGCTCTTTGGCCAAAGCCTCTTTGGAGGTAAAGTAGTTGTATAAATTTCCTACACTCATACCAAGCTCTTTTGCCAAATCCGCCATGGTCACCTCAAAAAAGCCCTCTTTGCTAAAGAGCTTTAAAGCAGCTTCCATAATCTGATGTTTTCTCCTCTCTTTTACCTCTTTTGCCACCACATCTCCTTATCAAGTATCAAGACACAATAGAGTACTAGAGTGTTTTATTATAGCACCAGTTCAAAAACACTGAAAAAGAAAAAAAGAGGAATTGGACAAAAAATGCGCAGTAAGGAAATCTTTTCCCAAGAAGAAGAAGTACAATCTTCAATAGATGAAGAGATCGTGGTGCGGCAGAGAGGACTCGAACCTCCACGGGATCAACTCCCACAAGGCCCTCAACCTTGCGCGTCTACCAGTTCCGCCACTGCCGCGTTTTGAAGTGGTGAAAGTATACCAAAAAAGTTGCTCGAAGGCAAGACCTCCGAGCTGTACATTATCCTAAAAAGGGATTGGCGTAGAGTGCGATCAAAGCAATAACAAGAGTATAGATAACTTGTGCTTCGATCATCGCAAGAGCGATAAACATCGTAGTCATCAATTTTCCGCCAAGTCCGGGATTTCGTGCGGTCCCAGCAATAGTAGCCGCAGCGGTATGTCCCATACCAATACCGCCACCAGCAGCAGCAATACCAAGACCAACGCCAGCAGCCAGTACGCTGTACGCTTGAATCATACTCTCTCCATCACCTGCAAAGGCAAACCCTGCGAATGCCACCAACAAAAGCATCAACTTCTTCATAAAAACCTCCTAATAATTTTGCAAAGTCCGTTCGGCTTGCGTGTCCCTACTTGTCACTTTGCGATGAAATTGTACAAAAAAGGAGATTAAAAATTATTGAATGTACTCGATTCTTTTAGAAAACTTATGAGTTTGCTGAAGAGTTTTAAAAAGATCGGGCAAATACGAAGAGAGCGCACTCCAAGGATTAGGAAGTCTTAAGGGCGTGAGATAGACATAGTCGTAATACTGCAAAAGGGGCCGATATTTTCCAAACTCTTGTACGCTATGAAGCAATAAAGCGTTTTTTTTGCCAGTAAGAGGAGGAGAGGAGATAGAGGAGTTTTCGCAAGTGACCACGATATCGGCCACATCATATAAAAAAGGGGCTTCTACTCCGGGATTAAAAACGCTCAAAGAAAAATTACGGGCTACCGTTTGCGCAATGGTGCGATAGTATTTCAGATTTTGCTTACTCGCATTCACTTCATCCACAAAAATTCCCTCCACTCCAAAAGGTTTATAATACCGCACCCAAGCTTGAATACGCTCTTGTACCTCTTGTAGGGGGCGTTTGGCATAGCTTGTATAGACATATCCCACGACCGAGATGTTAGCTTCGTGCAAACGCCTAATCATAGCAGCGAAATTGTCCTGTTTTTTTTGAAAATTTCCGTTATTGGGATTGATAATGACGATGACGGGCACATCGGCAAATCGTTTTTTATATGCAATGAGCCGTCGCACCTGCTCATCCTCTTTTTGGGGATAGTGATAAAAAGGGATCAAAATCCCTTTTTGCGCAAAAAGCGTAGTCATACAACACACAAAAAGGAGAAATTTAGCCATTCTTCTTTTTGAGTACTTGACGCAAGGCCAACTCGATCTTATGCCCTCTTTGACTAAGTACTTCTACTTCTACCTCATCACCCTCTTGCACCACATCCTCGACTCGCTCCACTCGTCCACGGGAGAGTTTGGAGATATGCAGCAATCCATCCACACCGCCCGGCAATTCTACAAATGCCCCAAAATTGGTGGTACGCTTTACTTTGCCTTTGAGGATCTCCCTTTCTTGAAACTGCACAGGTTTTGGCTCTGGCTTGTTGGCAATCTCTTGGATAAAATCGCAAGCGGCCGTTACTTTGGGTTTGGATTTACCAGTGACCCGTACTTTACCTTTTTCTCTGTCGATATCGATGGAAACCTCAAACTTCTCGATAATCTCTTTGATAGTCTTGCCCGCTTGTCCGATGATTTCGGCAATTTTGCTAGGATTAACGGTGATAGTATGGGTAGTAGGGAGATTTTCTTCGTTGATTTCGATCTCTTTTTCCGCCTCTTCCATAATGGAGAGAATATGGAGTCTCGCCTCTCTTGCTTGTATCAAAGCTTCTTTAAGAATCTCATGGGGCAAACCTCCTAGCTTGATATCCATCTGCATAGCGGTTACGCCATCATGCGTCCCCGCCACTTTAAAATCCATATCCCCGTCATGGTCTTCAAGACCGATGATATCGGTCAAAATGGCATACTTCTCCTCTTCCAGTACCAATCCCATAGCCACGCCGGCTACCAAATCGGCTAGCTCGATATCGGCCGCTCGCATGGCCAAAGCTCCCCCGCACACCGTAGCCATGGAAGAAGAGCCGTTGGACTCCAATATCTCAGAGACTAAACGATAGGTCTTCTCCTCTGGCACATCCACTACCGGCTCTAATGCCCGTCTGGCCAAATTGCCGTGGCCAAGCTCCCGTCTGCCCGGCGCTCCAATAGGTTTAGCCTCCCCTACGCTAAAGGGTGGAAAATTGTAATGGACCATAAAATGCTCATACTGCGGACCTTTACCCGTGAGCAGCTCAAACATTTGAGCGTCAGTCTTTTCGCCAATGGTGCAGACCACAAGGGCTTGCGTCTCGCCTCTGGTAAAAAGACACGACCCGTGGGCCGAGGGGAGTAGATTGGTTTTGATCGTAATGGGACGCACATCTTTGAGCCCTCTACCATCGGCTCTGCGTCCTTTTTCTACAATCATCCTACGCACAAGCATACGCTTATATTGATCCACCACTTTATAGATCAAGTCGATATCCCATCCTTGTTCTATGGCCACTTCGTCTTGGGCTATCTTTTTGGCTATCTTTTTGAGCAGCTCGTTGCGTTCACTCTTGGCCAACGCTTGAATTGCTTGTTCTATCTCCTCTTTATACAACTCATCGATATATGTCCACAAATCTTCATCGATCTGCTCGGAGCGCAGTTCTACCTCTTTGTGGGGCTTGGCCACTTCGATGAAATATTTCTCATACTCCCTCGCGGCTACTTGGATCTGCTCCTTGCCTTTGGCGATGATATTGGCTAGCTCCTCCTCTTGCATCGCATTGGGTTCTTTGATCATAATTACCTCTTCGGCAAGTGTGGGATCCATAAAAGGGTCTACCGTCGTGGGGATGACCTCCGTTTTGTAGCTGCCAATCGCCGCCATCTCAATCATCAGCAGCTCATCTTTCGTACCCGCTAAATACAGATCGAGCGTACTTTGGGCAAGCTCCTCGTATGAGGGATTAAAGACTACTTCTCCATCGATCTTGGCCACTCTTAGACCCGCCACGGCTTTTCGTACGGGAATGTCGCTAATAAAAAGAGCCGCACTTGCCGCATCAAGGGCTAAAACCTGCA
Source organism: Campylobacterota bacterium (assembly GCA_015494715.1). Taxonomy (GTDB): domain Bacteria; phylum Campylobacterota; class Campylobacteria; order Campylobacterales; family Nitratiruptoraceae; genus Nitratiruptor. Next base: position 34,142 of record WGAT01000097.1, on the reverse strand, counting down.
AATCACTGGATGGATCGGCGCTGAGCACCATCACGGTGATGACTACGGGATACATAAACCCTTTGGGGAAAAGGGGTCGTAAAGCCCTATCGATTACTCTAGCCGTCAAAGTCTCAAAATCCCCGGGCTTTTGCTCGCGCTTGACAAAACCTCCCGGAATTTTCCCCGCCGCATAACTCTTTTCGATATACTGAACCGTCAAGGGCAAAAAATCCTCTTCCACTGGCTCGTCATCCATCACAACAGCCGCAAGCATCACCGTTTTCCCGCTTTTAAGCCATACCGAGCCGTTAGCTTGTCTTGCCACCTCTCCTATTTCGTATATCTCATCTAAATTATTCATCTCAAATTCAAATCGACATTTCATACTCTTCCTTTTAAAATCTAAATTTATGTATATATTCATTGTAGGGAAACTGCTTTAAAATCTCCTCTTCACTAAAACTGAAGCGATAATTTTCTATATAAGTTTTTAAGATGTGGTAGGCTCTGTTAAGTTCGGCCATCTTTTGGCTCTCGCCACCCCTATCTGGATGATATTTTTTAGAGAGCAGCCGATAACGCTCCTTGATCTCTTTCCACGAGACCATACGAGGAAGCCCCATAACTTCAAGGGCCCCTTGGATTAAATCCACAGGGTTTTGTTGGATCATTTGATAAACGATCCCGCTCCGCTAACGGTTCCTAAGAGATATTTCATATCTTGATCTACAAAATTCAGCCCAAGACCAAAAATAAAATTCCTCGCTTTGGAGTTGAGGACATTGTCCGCTCCCACATACGCATCAAGATGTTTTAAAAAGCGGTGCCGATACAAAAGAGTAAGATGGGGCTCATCCCCCCGTACATCGTTAACGGCGTTAAAATCATACAGATCCATACTCACTTTGCCTTGATCGTTGAAAAGATAGTAATCTAGCCCCAATCCTCCGGTATTTTCTATCAGTCCCAAGCGATAGCGAAAATCACCATACCGCTTGGCGTATTCGGCGCTGACATAGTACTTGCTTTTTTGATGTTTTTTAGGAGGTATGAAACGGCCATTGGCGTCTTTTTTGCTGTAATCATCAGCCGATACTACCTCTAGGATATAGGCTTTATCGGGCACAGGCATATAATTGATGCCAAAACCGCTCTTATTGTAGGCATCGTCACTCATATAATAACTTTTAAAATGTACGCCGATTTGACTCTTACCGATAGAGGAGAGATATTTATCCAGCTTTTTAAACGAATCTCCCCCGCTGCTAAAAAATTTATCCGCCGATTTGATGGCATGGCTGAGGGGCTGCTTGTTCTTTTTCAACAGATCTTGCAAATCCTTTTCCAATGAGGCGAATTTATCCATTAAGACAGGAAGCTTTCGCTTGATATCTTTGGAGCTATCGCGCAGATACAAAGAGATCTCGTCCACTCGCTTAAGAATGGCGGGGAGTCTTTGGTTGAGCGTATCGGCGGTATGAGCGAATTTTTCGCTCATTTTGCCAAATTTTTCCCCCGCTTCGCTCAATTTTTCTCCCATCTTTTTGATGTTAAGAATGCTTTGCTCGATATTTTTACTATTTTCTTTTAATAGCTCTTTGATATTGGCGGTAATAGCTTGCAAGTTCTCTATGCTCTTTTTAAGATCCTCTCCACTGCTACCCGCAATCGATTTGCGAAGCTCTTTGATAAAGCCTTTAAACTCCTCGGCCGCCTCGGCGATGGTGGTACTCGTCTGATCAAAAGAGACAAAACGGCGCTGTTTGGTCAAAATACCGCCGGCTTGTACATAGTGCGGCGAGTGGCCCGGAATGATGTCAAGATATCGGCTGCCAAGTAGACTCTCTTGTTTAAGCTCCACGATGGAATCTTGTGGAATTTTGACCCCTTGGTAGATAAAGAGTTTTACTTTGACTTTGTCCCCTTGCAACCCCTTATCTTTAACAAAACCGACATCCACCCCCTTAATGCGTACTTTGGCGTTTTTTTCCAATCCGCTAGCATCATCCAAAAGGGCATAAATCTCATACCCTTTTTTGCCGATATTGGAGAATTTGTTGACTTGGGTACTGAGTAAAAAGAGTAAAGTTAAAGCTATCGCTACAAATAGACCGACCTTGGCTTCTGTTTTCATCGGTTAAAATATCCTTCGTTCTTGTGTCTTGCGAATGGACTGAGATATCCCGCCCAAAGGATAGAGCTCTATACGGAAATATAAGGTATTGTCTTGATACGAATTGCTCCCCTTGCTCGTAAGCAACGGGATCGTCTCTTTTTTAAAAGAGATCTCATAAGACCAACAAGACTTTCTCATCTGCCACCCTATACTCCAGTTTCTGGTTCTATCCCGTAAAAAATCATAATCTATTGTAGCAAATAGTTTATAGGTTTTGGATAAATTTTCACTGAGATGCAAGCGCAAAAAGTTCGAGTCTTGCTCTCCTTGGACTCTGTTTTTGTAAAAATGGGAGAGAAAAAGATTATACCTTTGGTTTTTATACGCGGCGGTGGTAACCACGGAGGTGATCTCGCCTCGCTGATGGGAGTAAAAAATATCGGAATTAAAAAGCCAATGAGGATCTATACGAAACCCTAGCTCATTTTCGAGATCTTGCCATTTTTGATCGGCCTCATAAAAAATAGGCTGCGTGAGTCTATGATACAAGACCTCTTGACCCTCGTCGTTATAAAAATACTCTTTGAGCGTAAGAGTAAGTTTTTTGGAGTTATCTTCGATATTGATAAAAGGAGCTTTATCTCCTCCTTTTTTCTCAAAGCTTGGGATATTAAGAGTCGCGTCAAGATGGAGAGTATGAAAAAAGTTTTGGTACCCTTTGACAAGATCGGTATACAACGAAAGCTCGTGCGTGTTTTTATAAAGATACTCATTATCCCAATGTTTGTTTAGATGCTTATTGACAAAATTATAATCTGCGTAATTGGCAAAAAGCTTTTCGCTGACGCAAAAGCCTAAAAAGTCATCCAAAAGCATAGTGTGGAAGCGTATGGGCAAAGAGAGCTGATACTCCAAAGCGTTTAGCCCTCTTTTTCTGTAAAAATGGTTCACCCGCACATCTATATCGTAGGAAAAATGATTGTTTAAAAAAGAGCGGGTATAGCGGTGGTAGTGCAGTGATGGCAAAAGCTGTAAAGTATCGCTGTTATCCTCTTTTCGGTTATCCTTGAAATATCGAGCGTACAGACCAAAATAGTCTCCTCCAAAAGTGGCAAAATAGTTGTACCTAGAAGTGACGATACTCTCTAACCCCTCTACATCCTCGCTTTTTTGAAGATTGAAATAATCTACATCATTATAATTTTTAGAATCCACATAAATGCCGTCTCGATCAAAAAAGAGCCCACGCCTTTTGTAAAAGAGCTCCAAGCCGTAATGCTTGTCGTTTTTGAGTTTTTTATTGGCCAAATAGCTCTTACGCTCCTTGAAAAATCCCGTAGTCAAAGAGCCTGAAGAGTTGGGCGAATCCACAAAACGAAAAGTTCCAAAAAGTCCGTAGCCCCGCTGGGTTCTAATTTGGGGATCAAGCTCCAAATCCCACCAGTTGGTAGGTGCGTAGAAAAATGGCTGAATGTAGATAAGACCCTCGTTGTCCGAAATTCCTATTTTTGGACGCAAAAGACCCGTTTGGCGCTCTTTGAAAGTGGAAAAACCGATATAAGGAAAGTAAAACAACGGCGTATCTTTGATATAGACTCTCATATGATACAGATCAATCCAGTGCTTTTGCTGATCCAATACGGCTCTATCAAAGAAAAATCGCCAATCGGGACACTCTACGCTACAGCTTGATATAAAGGAGTGCTGCAACTCCACCTTTTTCTTCTTCGCTTCTAACTTGGTACCGGCTACCCAGAGTTTAGAAGAGCTTTCATTGAAAAAAAAAGGACTACTTAACAGCTTCTCGGTACGCAGATCCAAAAGAGCCGATTGACTCCAAGAGGAGTATTTCTTGCCCGCCACTATGAAGATATGACCAAAAAGGCGAATAATCCCTTTTTTTTGATCATACTGGACACGATCGGCTTGAATATAGTAGTCTTTGTATTCGACAACCACCCTTTTGCGGGCCGTGATTTTATCAGGAGTTGCTTGTGCTTGGAGGGTGTAGATATGCAAAGGCAAGGAAGCCGCCGCTAGATGGGAGGAGAGGAGAAAGGCTCCAAGCCATATTTTACGATTCATTTACTTCAAGCGCTTGATAAGCGATATCGGATCGAAATTTTTTACCGGCAAAATGGATCTGACCGGCCAAAAAGTAAGCATAATCCCTCGCCTCTTTAATCGTCTCCCCCACTCCCACGCAAACGAGGACTCGACCACCCGTAGCAAAAAGTTTACCCTCTATCAAACGAACTCCGGCAAAACAGATATGCGCGTGTTTGGCCAAATCTTCATGGACGATATCGTCGATGATAATTTCGCTGGGCTTACTTTTGCCATAGGGATAGTTTGCACTCGCAAGTACCACGCCTACGGCGTACATCTCCTTAAATTCTACTTTTAAGTTTTTCAAATCTTTCGTCGCAGCTTTATAAAAAAGCTCCGAAGCCGGAGTTTTGAGCAAAGGCATCAATACCTCGCATTCTGGATCGCCAAAGCGTACATTGTACTCCAAAACATACGGCTCGCCATCTACGATCATGAGCCCGGCGAACAAAACGCCCTCAAAAGGGACCCCATCTTTTCCCATCCCCGCAATGGTAGGGGCGATGATACGCTCCTCTATTTTTCGATAGAGTTTCTCGTCGATCAGAGGTGTTGGCGCATAAGCTCCCATTCCTCCGGTATTTGGCCCTTTATCCCCGTCCAAAAGCCTTTTATGATCTTGAGCCGCCGGAAGTATGACATACTCTTTGCCATCACTAATGGCAAAAAGGCTTAGCTCATATCCGTCCAAATACTCTTCTATAATGACTCGCTGACCCGCCGGCCCAAAAGCCTCGCCGCTTAGCATCCTAGCCGCCGCCTCTTTGGCCTCCTCTTTCGTTTGGGCGATAATGACGCCTTTACCAGCACACAATCCATCGGCTTTGACCACGATGGGAGGCTCCAGCTCATCGATGAACTCGGCCGCCTCGTCCATGATGGAAGTCTCGATATATCGGGCTGTTGGGATATTGTATTTTTTGAGGAAATTTTTCATATAAATCTTGGAACCTTCCAACAAAGCGGCCTTTTGGGTGGGTCCAAAGATAGTCAAACCTCTATTGCGAAAAGTGTCCACAATCCCTTCGACCAGTGGAGCTTCGGGCCCCACGATAGTCAGATCTATCCCCTTTTCTTGAACGAAATCGGCCAAGGCGTCAAAATCGTCGGCCTCCACATTTTGGCCAAGCTGGAGAGTGGCTCCATTTCCGGGAGCAAAGTAGAGATTTTTGACCACCGGGTCTTTTGCAAGCGCCAAACCTATCGCATACTCCCTACCGCCGCCGCCTACTACCAAAACATCCATAAATTTCCTTCGTCCAAAAGTACAAAAGCAGAGGGAAAAAGAGTCTCTCCTCTCCCCTCTGCTTTTTATAGGGCCCGAGCGGGCGTTCACGCAATGCCATGGTCCCTAAGACCAAAATAAGAAAGAGCGAGTCTTGGATTAGGCGGCGGCTTCTCGTCAGGCGTCCCCGACTCAAACGAAGTCGCCGACACACACCAAGAGCTACAGGCCTCCTTCAATAGTGCGATTGTCGGACCCCCATACTGCGGGTAGCGCACCGCTCAGGCCTAAGTGCAATTATAACTCATTTTAACCAAAATTACAATTTTTTGGCCAATTCCACACACGCTTTTAGACTCGGAGTCAAAGGGATATAGGGTCGTATGCAAGAGGGTAAAACCTGAGCCGTTCTTTGCCCTATGGCAACAGCTTTATAGCTCTCATCCCATCCAAAACAATCCAAGAAACACTCTACAATCGAAGGCGAAGAGAATATAATCACCGAACCTTTAGGCGGTTTTTCGAGCTTATGACACTCCTGACAGATCGTCTCATACAGCACCGCCTCATCGGCTCTTATCCCTTTTTTGCGAAGCAATGTGGCTATGGGAGTGGCTACTTTTTTGGGACGTATTACGAGATAGCGCCCTTTTGGAGCAATTTGTGCCACCATTTTGACCAAATTCTCACCATATCCATTAGCGATCCCCGCTACCTCCCCCCCAAGCTCTTGGATATGTTTTGCCGTAGCCTCCCCTATGGCAAAAGCGGGTACTTTTTTCCAGTCGTGCGTTATGCGTTCAATCGCCTCTACCCCCCGTTTGGAGGTAAAAAGAAGATAATCGTAGGACGCAAGATCAAAAGAGAGAGTAAAAAAGCGTTGGGTAATAAGGGGGAGGCTTTTGGCCCCCTCCACTTGAGCCTCGGAGAGAATAAAAATCTCTCTCACTCCCACTCGATAGTCCCCGGCGGCTTGGAAGTGATATCGTACACCACTCTATTGATACCATCCACTTCATTAATAATACGATTGGAGATATGCTCTAGTAGATCATGAGGAATATGAGCAAAAGTAGCCGTCATCCCATCGCTACTCTCTACGATACGCAAAGCCACCGTATTTTCATATGTTCGTTTATCCCCCATCACGCCCACGCTTCGTACATTGAGCAATACGGCAAAGCTTTGCCACAGCTTCTCATACAGCCCGTGGGCCTTAATCTCTTCTAAAAGAATCGTATCGGCTTTTCGTACCAACCCTAGCGCTTCAGGCGTCACCTCACCCAAAATTCTAATGGCAAGCCCGGGCCCCGGAAAGGGGTGGCGATAGACCATCTCACGAGGAAGTCCGAGCTCAAGCCCCAATTTTCGCACCTCATCTTTAAAAAGCTCCCGCAAAGGCTCAATGAGCTCAAACTCCATCCATTCGGGCAGTCCCCCCACATTATGATGGGACTTAATCGTCTCGCTTGGCCCTTTAACGCTCACCGACTCAATTACATCAGGATAGAGAGTCCCTTGCGCCAGATACTTAACATCTTTATGTTTTTTGGCCTCTTCGTCAAAAAGCTCGATAAAGGTGTGGCCGATGATTTTTCTCTTTTGTTCAGGATCCCTCACCCCTTTAAGAGCTTCCAAAAATTTCTCTTTCCCATCAATGACGACAAGAGGGACTTGGAGCATATTTTTAAATACATGCTCCACTTTTTCTCGCTCCCCCTCGCGCAAAAGTCCGTTATCCACAAAGACCGGGATAAGCTGATCACCTATGGCCTCATACAAAAGGGCCGTCACTACCGAGCTATCCACTCCACCGCTAAGAGCACACAACACTTTATCGCTGCCCACTTTTTTGCGGATCTTTTCGATCTGCTCTTTGGCAAAATGCCCCATATCCCATTTGCTTTTAATTCCACAAATTTTTCTAGCGAAGTTTTCTAAAATCTTGCTCCCCTCCTCGGAGTGGCTCACCTCCGGATGAAACTGCAACGCGTATATTTGGCGCTCTTCATTGGCGATGGCCGCATAAGGGGAGTTGTCGGTATGGGCGATACGCACAAATCCATCGGGAAGTTTTTCCACCTTGTCGCTATGGCTCATCCAGACAATCTGTCCATCCTTTGTCCCCTCAAAAAGAGGCGATATATGGCCGTGGACGGGATCTAGATAGAGTTTTGCCTTACCATATTCGTGCTGTAAAGCCCGAATGACTTGTCCGCCAAAATCTACGGTGATAAGCTGCATACCGTAGCATATTCCAAGAATGGGAAGACCTAACGCATAGATAGCTTTGTCCACTCGTGGCGCATCGGGATCGTAGACGCTCGCAGGCCCGCCGCTAAAGATGATGCCTTGGGGTTGTTTGGCTTTGATCTTGTCAATATCCTCAAAATAGGGATAGATCTCGCAATAAACACCCACCTCTCTGAGGCGTCTGGCAATGAGTTGCGTATATTGGCTTCCAAAGTCCAAAATGACGATTGGCACATGTTGCATAGAGTTCCTTTTTAGTATAGACCTAAGATTTCAAACTGAATATACCACAAAACAATGGAGAGTATATATCCAGCCAGTACCGTCCAAGCATATTTCATATGGGATCCAAAGGTATAGATACCTCGAAGACGCCCCATCACGCCAACGCCAGCCGCACTACCAAAGCTAATCAGACTTCCGCCAATCCCCGCAGTCAAAGTCACAAGCATCCACTGATCCGTACCCATAGGGGGATTAGCTTTTAAAATCGCACTCATCACAGGTACATTATCGATGATGGCCGAAACAAAACCGACACCAACATTACCCGCCGTCGCTCCAATGACATCATAAAACTTGACGATATACTCCAAGTACCCCATAAAATGGAGCGCTCCTACCGCACTCAAAATCCCAAAGAAGAAAAGCAATGTATCGTTTTCGACATTTTTCATATTCACATACACATCAAAATGGTCGTGTTTGTTTTTGCGTTTGTGTAAAAAGGAGTACATCTTAAGCAGTGCCAAGCCAAACATCATACCCCACATCGCCGGAAAGTGGAAGAGCTGATGACCCACAACGGCGATAAAGATGGTAAAAACTCCCAGCCAGATCACTACTTTGGCTCCTGGTTTGAGCTCCTCTTTGGGTAGACTCGCGTCAAAATGGGGCTCGCCTTTGGGCACGAAGAAAGAGAGCAGCCACGCCGTAAGCACCCATCCGGCAAAGGCAGGTACAAACAGATACAAAAAGTCTACAAAATGCCCCTTACCAGCAGTCCACGCCATCAAAGTGGTGATATCTCCAAAGGGGCTCCAAGCTCCCCCCGCATTGGCGGCGACGACGATGTTGATGGCGCCGGGGACCAAAAACTGGGTCTTGGTTTTATCGATGGTAAAAAGTACGGTGGAGAGGATCAAAGCAGTAGTGAGGTTGTCCGCTACCGGAGATATCCAAAAAGCTAATGCCCCGGTAATCCAAAAGAGCTTTTTGTAGCTGTAGCCTTTGGAGACAAGACGATACTTAAGTACGTCAAAAACCTTTCTTTCGATCAAAGTCTCAATATAGGTCATCGCCACAAAAAGAAAGAAGAATATCTCCGCAATCTCTAAAATGAGTTTCTCCATCTCATGATGGAGGGGCGTAGGATCAAGATGGTTGAGGGTAAAATAGATGCCAAGAAGCATAAACATCAGTGTACCGATCAAAAGTGCCGGTTTTGCCTTGTTGATCCGAAACTTCTCCTCAGCCGCGATAAAATAGTACCCCAACACGAAGATTATGAGGTTAAGATACCCCACCCAAGTGTTGGTCAAATCCAGACTATGCATTTACTCTCCTTCAATGTAGTGTGCGCCAATACTTTTGTCCCGTCTCAAAGCGCTTTGTACGATCTGCTTAGCACAAGAGAGTCGAAGCTTCAAAAGATACCCTATGGGTTCTTTTTGCATCTGCTCTATCTCTTCCAAAGCCTCTTTGAGCTCGCTTTTTTTTCTGATGATTCCCACCTTTTGCCACATAATAGAACGCAAGCGGTGCTTAAAATCACTATCCTTTGGCAACATCAAAGTTATCGGAGACTTTTGAAAACTTTTTATTGGCACCTCCCTTTTTTGTAGGAGAGTATCCTCTATCGCTCGCCTTGAGAAGACAAGCCCTTCGAGCAAAGAGTTAGAAGCAAGCCTATTGGCTCCGTGTACCCCCGTACAAGCCACCTCCCCTATGGCGTAGAGATACCGAACCTTTGGCACTCTGCCCCACACATCCGTTTTTATCCCACCCATCATAAAATGGAATGCCGGCGATATGGGGACTTTATCGTAAGGTACATAAAAACCTAAATTTCTAAATTTATGGTAAATGGTCGGAAATCGCTTTTTAAAAAACTCTTCGCTAAAGTTGGAAAAGTCAAGATAGACCGAGTGCCCCTCTTTTTGGTGGCGATAGATGGCTCGTGAGACGATATCCCTAGGGGCAAGCTCTCCCCTTGGATCATAATCAAACAAAAAGCGACGATTCTCTTCATCCACCACCGTCGCTCCTTCTCCTCGCAAAGCCTCGGTGAGCAAGAGCTTTTGCGCTCGCTTGCTATGGACAAAAACCGTGGGATGAAATTGGGTAAACTCCATATCTTTGAGCTCAATGCCTCGTAAAGCGGCCAAACCTTGCAAATCGGCGCTAATAGTAGTGGCATTGGTGTGGTACGCATACAGCGAGCCGATACCTCCGCTGGCAAGAAGGACATATTTGGCATAGATATCGCTTTGTTCGCCCCCTTTTCGCACCCGCACCCCGTGACACACCCCATCCTCGATCAAAAGATCGATCACTTCAACGCCCTCTACAAGTTTGGCCGGAGAATTTCTGAGTAAAAACCTATGCAGCTCCCTACCCGTAGCATCGCCTCCGGCATGTAAAATTCTCGCTCTGCTGTGGGCCGCCTCTTTGGTAAAGAGCAAATGACCCTCTTCATCCTTGTCAAATTCAAATCCTCTTGCGATTAGATCCTCTACTACCAGCAAAGAGTTGCGGCTAAGAATCTCCACCGCTTTTGGATCGCAAAGTCCAGCGCCCGCGGCCAGAGTGTCTTGGATATGGCTTGGAATATCCTCCTCGTCCACCGCCGTAGCCACGCCCCCTTGGGCGTAAAAGGTATTGCACTCCCATACCGGCTCTTTAGAGAGTATCAAGACTTTTTTGTCCGCAGGGATATTTAAAGAGGCGTACAACCCCGCAATACCCGCCCCTACGATAATATAATCATACATCAACGATGAACCTTTTGGGTTTTTTGCGGCTTGTAATAAGGATCGGCCTTGTACCCACACCCACTAAAGCCGAGCAAAAGTGTTATAATTACGATATGAAACAACCATCTCATATTTTTTCCCATATTTTTTCCAATATCCAAAAATTCCGTGAGCAAAAATGCTTTCAAAAGCTTCTCTCACTTTTGCCGCCATCGATGCAAAAGCGGATTCTTTATGTCTACAAAAAAGGAGAGACCCTCTATTTCGTCCTCGCCCATCCGGGATTTTTGATGGAGTTCAATTATAATAAAAAACATATAAATAAGGTATTAAATCTTTTGAGCACACGCTTTCAAGCGTGTGCAGATATCAAAATTTCCCACGTTAAAGCCTATCACAAATATATACCTCCCACTCCTCCCAAAAAACCAAAACCTATCCAACGCTACAAAGAGCGGGCCTTGGGAGAGTTTGAGATAGCTACCAAAAACGAAGAGTTACAAAAAATTTTTGAGCAGATACGCCAAAGGATACAAGACAATGCTCAAAAGTAGTATCCAATCCCTGCCCAATCATCCCGGGGTGTACCAGTTTTTCGACAAAAAAGGACGGCTTTTATACATCGGCAAAGCCAAAAATCTCAAAAAGCGGGTCAAAAGCTATTTTCGCTTTCACAACACCCTCTCCCCAGCACCCAATCTTAGTCCAAGAATTTTTCAAATGGTCGCCCAAGTGGCCAATCTCGAATATATCGTGGTCCAAAACGAAAGCGACGCACTCATCTTAGAAAATTCTTTAATCAAACAGCTCAAACCAAAATACAACATCTTGCTTCGAGACGACAAAACCTACCCGTATATCTATGTGGATTTTGACGAGCCATTTCCTAGGCCCCAGATTACTAGAAAAGTGCTAAAAGGCAAAAAGGTCAAATACTACGGCCCCTTGCCAAGCGCAGCCAAAGATATTCTCGATTCAATCTACGAGCTCTTCCCTCTTGTGCAAAAAAAGAGCTGCGTCCAAGGCCACAAAGCCTGCCTTTTTTATCAGATGCAAAGATGCCTAGCTCCCTGCGAGGGCAAAATCGATCAAAAGTCGTATCGAAAAATTTTGGACGAAGCGCTCGATAATATCCATAATAAAAAACTTTTAATACAAAAACTTGAGAAAAAAATGGAAGAGCTAGCTCAACAACTGCGATTTGAAGAAGCGGCAAAACTGCGAGATAGAATAGAGCGCATACGATCCATTGAGCTGACAAGCCAAATCGATTTGGCCAAAATAGAAAACCTCGATATCTACGCCATAGAAAAAGAAAAAAACAGAGCCGTACTTGTACGGATGTTTATGCGAGAGGGCAAACTTGTAGCCAGTAGTTATAATACGTTTGATTTTGACGATCACAAAGGATTTGACATCGATGAAGCCTACAAACGAGTACTCTTGGAATTTTACGGCCACGATAGACCTTTGAGCGCATCTACCATACTCCTTGCTCATGCAATACAAGAAAAAGAGGAGATAGAAAAGTTATTGAGTCAAAAGTTTGGTAAAAAGATAAAGATTATACATCCTAAAAGAGGAGAAAAAGCCAAGCTCATACAGCTCGCTCTCCTCAACGCCAAAGAGATTTTGGCCAAACAAAAGCCCCAAGAGCCGATCTTAGCCCAACTCAAAGAGCTTTTGAAGCTTGCAAGCGAACCTCACCGCATCGAAATCTTCGACAATTCCCACACTTTTGGCTCAACTCCCGTTGGCGCGATGGTGGTCTATGAGGGCGATCGTTTCGATAAAAGGAGTTATCGCCACTACAATCTTGAAAGTCGGGACGAGTACACTCAGATGAAAGAAATCCTCACCAGACGCTGTGAGAGTTTTGCCAAAAATCCCCCACCCGATATGTGGCTTATAGACGGAGGCGAGACTTTGCGCTCTTTGGCCGAGGATATCGCCAAAAGCTTTGGCGTAGATATCGACATAGTAGCCATCGCCAAAGAGAAGAAAGAGGCCAAAGCCCGCAGGGTCAAAGGCAAAGCTCACGATTTGGTCTATACCAAAAATGGGATTTTGCACCTTTTGCCAAGTGATAAGAGGCTACAATTTTTACAACGCCTGCGAGATGAAGCCCATAAATTTGCCATCACCTTTCATCGCAAACAGCGTACCAAAAAGGCTAAAGAGCTAGAGCTACTCAAAATCACAGGAATCGGGGAGGCAAAAGTACAAAAACTTTTGAATTTCTTTGGCTCTTTTGAAAGGATAAAAGAGGCTTCCATAGAAGAACTCCGTGCGGTTTTAAGCGAAAAAGATGCAAAAAACCTTAGAAAAATCTATAATTAATTCTTTTTATGCCATAATATAATAAATTCTTGTGGCAAAAGGTCAATTAGGTGGTATTGTACGATCATCATAAAAGAATCTTGGCGATCAGTGACCAAACTCTGGAGATGCTAGGGTACCAATCCGTTGAGAAATTTCGACAAGAGGTTTATGATATCGCTCAGCTTTTTGTCAAACGCCCCGGATATCTCCACGAATTTCGCAGCTTTCACTGGATCGACTACGTACTGACCAACGCCACCGTCACCCATCGCACCATCTTGCGTACCAAAACGGGTAAGGAGATAGAGACCTTTGTCAATGTCAATCAACTAAGCTCCATAAAAGATATGCTCTCGTACTATCTTGTCACATTTGAGTTTAACACCTGTAGCGACTGCGATTTTAACCATATCTCTCCTATCCAAGAGCATACCCAAACGCCCCCCGTACAAGAAAAAGCCAAACCCAATAAAAACGGCCATACCCAAAAAGAGAAGCAAAACAACGACGCTACGGATAAACTACCTTTAGAGCCCGGAGATTTCCAAGAACCAAATCTGGACCAAATTGGCGAAGAGCTCAATCTAGGGCCAGATATCGTGGAGGATTTTATTAAAGAGTATGTCAAACACGCCATAGACAAACTGCCCCAAATCAATCAGGCTATAAGAGATGGCAATCAAAAAGAGCTTTATGAAACCATCCATACTCTCAAAGGTGTAGCCGCAAATCTTAGACTCAAACCGGCATTTGAAATCCTGTCTAAAATGAAAAAAACCACCCCTATACAAGAGGCGATAGGGATTATTGAGGAGTTTTACTCCTATATCCTTTTTTTAGCCAAACACTATGGTATCGAGTTGCCAAAAGAGCTCTATTTACAGCTTCCGGCCACAGCGCCTCAACCTGCCGATCAGCAGCCCCAAAACACGCAGCCCAATAACGCTCCCCCCCCGCAAAATTCCCCAAAGCCACCTACGAAAGAGACACCCGATCCCGTACAAGAGTGCTCTTCTAACCCTATCCCTCTTGCCCAAAAAGCCAAAGAGCTAGGACTCTCCCTATACGAGTATCAAGAGTATCTCAAAGAACTCATCAACGAAATCAAACTCAACTTAGCCTATAACAATTTTAGCGAGCTACATAAACTCGCCTCTTTTGCGAGAAATCTCTATCTTCAAGAGTGCGCAAAATATCTCGATCAGGTCAACGTCCACCAAAATCCCGAACTGGTCAAAAAATGTATCCGCGATTTAGAAGAGCTCAAAAAAGCCCCAAATCCTTTTATCGTCACTTTTGAAGACCTGCAAGACGCCTTAAATCTCGTCCAGATCGACAAAGAGGATTTTATCGACATTATCGAAGACCTCATCGTCGAGCTCAAAACCTTACGCTCCATCAAAATGAAAAAAGAGAAGTTTCTCAAAAAAGCCAAACAGCTCAAAAGCGTCGCCGAGAGCCTACGCCTGAGCAACCTCGTCCTTTTACTTAGTAACATCATCTCAAATTATCCGCTAGACGATTACAGCGCCAAACAGCTCGAAGAAGCGATAGAGGCTCTTGAAACCAACGTCAAGCAACTATAAAGAAGAAAAATGGAATTGAATATGAAAAGTCGACTCAGGATTATCTCTTTGTTTCCTATATTGATCCTTTTTATCCTGTCGGCATTTTTTCTTTACTACTTTACCATCAAATATATTACGGCTAAAAAGTATAAACAAGAACTTGTCATATCCCAACAGATTTTACAGACCCTAAAAAGTTTGGGCAAAGAGCGTACCCTCTCGGCCCTCTATTTAGCCAAAACGCCCGAAATAACCCAAAAACAGCTCAAATCTACCTACGATCTTACGGATCAAAATATCTGGCGATTAAAAAAGGTCCTACCAAAAGAGGAGTATGGCACGCTGCTGAATAACTTGGCCATTTTAAAGATAGTACGGGAGAAAGTAGCACAAAGAAGCGACGATTTTCAAAAGATATTTTTTGCCCTCTATACCAACGCCATTACCCAAAGCCTCTTGCAACAGATCCAAAATCTGGCCAAAACACAGATATCCCCCCAGCTCTCTCGCCTCAGCACGGCCTACTCCATCCTAAGCTATAGTATGGACTACAGCTCTATAGAAGAAGGAGCGGCGGCCTACTATATCCTTGCTCATCTGCTTAACGAAGAGAAAAAAAAGCAACTTTTAACTTTTGCCACCAAAGCCGACGCTTTTAGCGGCGCAACACTGAGCAACACCACCCTCAAGCAGCTCTTCTCCACGCTTTTACAACAACCAAACTTCCAAAAAAATTTCAAGGCCCTCCAAAAATTTCGTCTTGGACTCTACGAAAAGGGGCTTTTACCTTGGAAGATGTGGCTAAGCGTCCAAGAAAGAAAGATCGACGAACTCAACGGCTTCGCCCTTCAGTTGCGGGATATGCTCTTGACATTGGATCAAAAAGAGATCCATTTCAATCTCGTCGCTTTGCTTTTGAGCCTTGCTTTTTGGATTCTCTCTTTTATATTGCTCATCTTTAGCTATTTGTTTACCAAAGATATCACTTGGAACATCAAAAAGCTCGAAGAGATCATAAAAAAAGTAGCGCTGAGCGAAGATCTAGAACAACAAAGCGATTTTGCCCAAAAGATCAATCTCGAATCGATCGAGGGTATCAACAAAGCCTACGAACTCCTTGAGCTGGCTCTCAAAAAGACCGAAGACGCAAAAGAAGCGGCCCAAGAGGCCAACAAAGCCAAAAGTATGTTTTTGGCCAATATGAGCCATGAAATCCGCACTCCCCTCAACGGCATTATGGGCTTTACCGACCTGCTCAAAAACACCCCTTTGAGCGAAGAACAAAAAGAGTTTGTCTCCATCATTGAAAAAAGCTCCGAAAACCTGCTAGAAATTATCAACAACATCCTTGACATCGCCAAAATCGAAAGCAACAAAATCGAAATAGAAAGCGTTGTATTCGAGCCGATTCAAGAGTTTGAAAACGCAGTGGAAGTCTATGCCCCAAAAGCGGCGGAAAAGGGGATAAATCTGGCTTTTTTCATAGACCCCCATCTTGAAAAGCCTCTCAAAGGAGACCCTACAAAAATCAAAGAGGTACTCATAAACCTCATCAGCAACGCCGTAAAATTCACTCCCAAAGGGGGGGAAATCGCCGTAGAGATAAAAAAGATAGGCCAAAAAGACTCCAAAGCCATTATCCATTTTGAGGTACGCGATACGGGTATTGGCATCCCCAAAGACAAAAAAGAAAAAATATTCGAAGCTTTCTCCCAAGCCGATATATCAGTAACAAGAAAATATGGAGGCACCGGTTTGGGTCTAACGATCTCTAGTGAATTTGTCAAACTTATGGGCGGCAAACTCAAAATAGAGAGTGAAGAGGGTAAAGGGAGCCGCTTCTTTTTCACACTGGAGCTCGAAGAGATTCCCGTCCTAAACGAAACCTACCAGGGCCGCTTTGAGGGTCTTAAGCTCTTTTATTACGAACCCAAAAAGTACGCAAAAATCCAAACCAGATATATCGAGGAGTACTGCGACTTTTTTGGGGTCAAACTAGAGGAGAGCCAAGAGCTGCAAAACGCTTTACAAAAGGCTAAAGAGTGCAATTTCGCCCTACTTGATTTTGATTTTGTGGACGAAAATCGCGTAAAAACGCTGCATATGCAACAAATCCCCGTAGCTCTCATCTCCAAAGTGACCTTTAAAAAACGCATTGAAGAGCTTATGGGGAAAATCATCCGAAATATCTACGAACCCGTCAACTATACAAAACTCAAACAGCTCCTTGAGTTTTATATTCAAAACACCCAAAAACTCAATCAAAAAGCCACCATACTCGCCGGCTCCGAAAATATCAAGTTTAAAGCCAAAGCCTTGGTGGCCGAAGACAATATCATCAACCAAAAATTGATTAAAAAAACGCTCGAAGACTTTGGACTGGAGGTAGACTTGGCCGACAACGGGCTTGAGGCGATTGAAAAATTCAAAAAGAACCAGTACGATATCATTTTTATGGACATCCAAATGCCCGTCAAAGACGGAATTGAAGCGCTACAAGAGATTCATCTGTATGAAAAAGAGATGCATCTTATCCCCACGCCCATTATCGCCCTGACCGCCCACGCCCTCAAAGGTGATAGGGAGCGCTTTATGAAAAAGGGATTTGACGAATATATCACCAAACCTATCAATCGTAAAGATATAGAAACGATTCTCAAAGCCTTTTTACCGGACAAAAAATATGTCGCCACTCAAGAGCTAGCCGCTCAACCTGAGCAAGGCGACCAATCCAAAACACAAGAGCAACAAAACGATACCGATTATGATATACTTTTATTGAAAAAAAGTCCCTTGGAATCAAAACTTTTCGCCAATGTTCTTAAATCTTTGGGCTATAGAGTCGACATCGCGATGGATCTGGAGGACTTAGAAAAAAGAATGCAAGAGCGAAAGTATAAAGTTGTCTTTATCGACAAAGAATCAGACCACTATAATTTTCATAAGATCCAAAAACTCAAACAGCAGTACCCAAATACAAGCTTTGTCCTTCTCGTCGAGCCTAGTTTTGATGTCAAACGACTGCCCAGTATCGAGCGAGAATTTTATAACGATATTGTCAAAAATATCATTCAAAAAGAGTTTTTTAAAGAAGAATTAGAAAGATTGATGAAAGTGAGTGAGACGGCATGAACCAGTTAAAAATTCTCTATGTGGATGACGATATCATCAACAGGAAGCTTTTAGAGACCATTTTGAGGAAAAACCCCAAGGTGTACGAAACGCTAGAGGCGAAAGATGGTCAAGAGGCTCTAGAAATTTTAAATAAAAATCCCGATGTGGATTTTGTACTACTCGATATTCTTATGCCTCGTCTTGATGGTATCGAAACGCTGAAGTATATGAAAAAAGATCCAAGATTTAGCAAAATTCCCGTCATCGCCCTTAGTACCGACGAAACACAAAAAGGCAAGGCGATCGATGCGGGCGCCAACGACTTTATTAACAAACCTATCAAAGAACAAGAACTCAATCAAAAAATCGACCGGTTTTTGACGCTTTGAGGCGCTCAAAGAAGAGCTTCTTTGATTACCTCGTCAATATGGGTGACCGGTACGATTTGCATATTCTCCACTACCTCAGTCGGGATATCCTCTAGGTCTCTATCATAATTTTTCTTAGGGATCAGGACTTTCTTGATCTTTGCTTTGTAGGCGGCGATCAATTTTTCCTTAAGCCCTCCGATTGGAAGCACTTTACCCGTTAGCGTCAACTCTCCCGTCATCGCCACATCGGGACGCACTTTACGCTCACTTAGGAGTGAAGCGATGGAGGTAGCCATCGTGATTCCGGCACTTGGGCCATCTTTTGGCGTGGCACCCTCTGGGATATGGAGATGGATATCGTAGCGTCTGTAGACCTCGCTAGGATCCACTTTGATATTTTCCTCTTTTTCTTTGATGGTTTTTGGGATCACCTCTTGCTCGATCGTGATCTTGCCTTGATCGATGAGGTATTTGACTACGCTGTACGCAATTCTAGCCGACTCTTTCATCACCTCACCCAAACTTCCCGTTAGTTGTAAGGCTCCTTTGCCTTTGAGTTTGATCGACTCAATCTTGAGTACATCTCCTCCCACCGCCGT
This sequence comes from Campylobacterota bacterium, assembly GCA_015494715.1. GTDB lineage: Bacteria > Campylobacterota > Campylobacteria > Campylobacterales > Nitratiruptoraceae > Nitratiruptor. The sequence continues at coordinate 15,508 of WGAT01000097.1, read as the reverse complement.
CCAAGCCAGACCGTTGACCACGCCAACTTGGGGCTCTTTTTCAGCCTCCTCGATCTCGAAAACCGGCTTGTCCAGATATTTACTGAGATTCTTGACGGTGATGGAGACCTTTTTGATCTCAGGGTGCTCGAGCAGCTCTTTGGCCACCTTTCGCACGATATCGGCAATGCGACGGCGCAGGTTTCGCACACCCGCTTCTCTGGTATATTTTTCGATGATGGTCTCCAAAGCTGTTTTAGAGATGGATATCTCGCTCTTTTTGAGCCCATGCTTTTTGATCTCTTGTGGGATCAGATAGCGTCTGGCTATCTCAAGCTTCTCGCTTGGGGTGTAGGAGCTGAGGAATATAAACTCCATCCTATCCCGTAATGGTGCTGGAATATAGCCGATATCGTTGGCCGTAGCGATGAATATCACGTTGCTAAGATCGATGCTGAAATTGAGATAGTAGTCCCTAAAATGCGTATTTTGCTCAGGATCGAGGATCTCCAGCAGTACGGATGTGGGATCGCCTCGCATACTGCGACCCACTTTGTCGATCTCGTCTAGCACCATCACCGGATCCATCTCTTTGGCGTCGATGAGTCCTTGGACGATACGTCCTGGCATAGCTCCGATGTAGGTGCGCCTATGGCCTCGTAGCTCGCTTACATCCTCGAGCCCACCCAAGGCGATACGCACGAGCGGACGCTTGAGGGCTTTGGCGATGGAGTTAGCCAAAGAGGTCTTTCCTATCCCCGGAGGCCCCGCAAAACATAGGATCGCCCCGCTGCCTTTTTCTTTTTTGATGCCTCGAAGCTCCATTAGCTCCTTGACGGCGAAGTACTCCACGATCCGCTCTTTTGCCTTTTCCAGACCATAATGGTCTTTGTCCAGCTCTCGTTTCACATCTTGGATGTCCAGCTTTTTTTTGGAGTATTTGCCAAAAGGGATCTCTAGTACCCAGTCTAAATAGGTCTGGATTACCACCGCTTCGGCGCTGTCTGGATGCATCCTGGCATACCGGTCGATCTGCTTCTTGATCTCTTTGTAGGCCTCTTCGGTAAGATAGGGCTTGATCTTTTCGAGCTTTTTGCGGTACTCCTCTACCTCCTCCTCTTTTTGGGTATCAACGCCCAGCTCTTTTTGGATCTGCTTGAGCTGCTCTTTGAGGAAATACTCCCTGTTGGCCTGCTCCATCTTGGAGCTTACCTTGGATTTGATCTCACGCTGGAGCTTGCTCTGCTCAATCTCCTCACTCACCGCATCGATAAGCAGCATGAGGCGCTTCTCCACATCCTCTTCCACGAACATCTCGTAGGCCCGATCTTTTTTGAGCTTGAGCACGGAGCTCACCAGATCGGCGATGCGGTTTGGTTCGTGATTTTCTTCGATAGTCTTAATTAGATCTTGCGGAAAGGAGCTATTGACGCTGGCAAGTGTTCGGATCTTTTCTCTGAGCACCTCCAAAAGCGCTTCTATCCTAATCTCGTTATAGGGCTTGGACTCAATCACATCCACCACCGCCGTCATAGGTTTTTGGCTCACCTTTTCAATGATCTTACCCCGTGCGAGCCCTTGGAAGAGCAGCTTCACCCGCCCATCTGGCAAATTGACCTTTCGCATGATCGAGCCGATCACTCCAGCCGGATAGATGGCATCAAAACTACGCTCCCCCTCACGCCCCTCCTTAGAGGGTGCTACGAGGATGAGGCTATTGTCTTTAATCGCTTTTTCGGCCGCTGCGATATTGGCCTCCTCACTGATAAATATGGGTGAAATCATAAAAGGATATAAAAACATATCGTCCTCGACGATTATGGGCAGCGTCGTTGGAAAAGCGCTATAATCACTCAAATTCATATATTCTCCCCCTACCAATTAATAAGATAGTCGTACCATTTTTTAGGTACTTCGATTTGCGATTTTTTAACCCATGAGTTTTTCAAGCGGTCACGATAAAATTTTGCGGCTTTTGGCTTATCCCGTCGCTCATAAAGCGCAGCGATCTCTTCGTCCAGCACATATTGAGCCATCGTTAGTTTAGTCAAAATCGTATCGACCATCGGCAAAAATTCACTGGATGGATACTCTTGTTTATACTTCTTGGCCTCTTGGATAGTTTCTTGCAAAAGTTTTTGGTCTCTGTTGATATTTTTAAAAGCCAAAAAAGAGGCTTTAATCTTTAAAAACTTGGCGAACTGGATGCTTTTTGGATCGCCAAAGCGCTTGATATACTCATCCAAATAGTATTTGGCCAAAAGATACTCCTCCTCGTCCATATGAGCCTGAGCTAAAATCAACATCGCCTCTTTGAGCAGAGGCGAGGCAAAATGTTCGCTTTGCAACGAGGTAAAATAGTCATCGGCTTTATCAAGCTCCCCCGTGCTTACATAATGAACCATCTTTTGGTACCAATAAATATCGCTTTTATTATATTCGGGGCCGTTTTTGGAAGAGCAACCGCCCATCCAAAGCAGTAGCGCCAAAATCCCCGCAATCTGGACTCTTTTCATACTACCTCTTTTTTCAATCAATTATAACAAATTTTATCCGCTCTGATACAATTACATCGCAAATTCAAATCTAAAAAAGGATTGCCATGTTGACGATAATAGGATATGGAGAGATGGCTGAAGCCATCTTGAGTGGTTTAAAAAAAGCTAATATGGAAATGATCTTTGTAGAAGTGGCCGGGAGAAATGAAAAGAAATTAAAAAGGATCGCATCCTTATACTCCGTTCAAACGAGTTTGCTCCAAGAAAATCTTTATATCGAAGGCAAAAAAGTGATTCTTGCCGTCAAACCAAACGCCTTGGAAGAGGTTGCCAGCCATCTTCGGGGTACTGCCAAGATTTTGATCTCGATACTCGCCGGTACGCCTCTTGCTACGCTTCGCCAAGCCATATGGGCCAAGAGCTATGTCAGAGCGATGCCAAATATCGCGGCGACCAGAAGAGCCTCCACTACCTCTTTAACAGGCGATTTGGAGGCAAAAGAGGTTGCAATAAAGCTTTTTCAAGCTATCGGCCGTACGATATGGCTCAATAGTGAAAAAGAGCTCGACATAGCTACGGCGATTGCAGGCAGCGGTCCGGCTTTTTTAGCTCAGGTTGCAGAAGCCTTAATGGATGGAGGGGTAGCTTGCGGCCTAAAAAGAGAAGATGCAAAAAGGCTGGTAGAAGGACTCTTTTTTAGCTTCTCTTCCATTGCCGATGAGCACCCTGCTTTGATTAAAGACAAGGTGATGAGTCCGGCTGGCACCACTGCCGCCGGATACAAAGCTTTAGAAGATAAAGGGGTGCGAGCCGCCTTTATAGAAGCCGTCACAAAAGCTTTTGAAAGGACACAACACTAAAGGAACAATAATGCGATGGATTTTTATCCCTATACTTTTTGCTCTATCGATAGGGGCGGCCCCTATCTTGATAAAAAAGGAGTTAAAACAATCTAGCCAACCCAAAATTTGTGAGAACGTCACATTCGAAATCACCGTAAAAAATACGAGCGGCCAAAAACAGCGCATCGTTATGAGAGACGGGATCGAAACATACACGGATAAAGCCGCAGACGATTGGCATACAACAAAAAACGCCTTTAAATTCACAAGTGTGCGAGTCCAAAACAATAACCTCAAAAAAATCCGATGCGGACTCGTTGACGATGAGGACGGAGCCAAATATCTCCAATGCGACACCGTTTCTAAAAGACCAAACAATTTCATTTTTATCGTACGGCTCAAAGCAAAGGCCATCAAAAGCGGCAACGTCCACAACACGGCCCACGGATACTATAATGACTGGGAATGGCAAGACAGCTCGGTAGCAGAGATAAACGTCCAAGGAGCAAACAGATCGGCCGCCATCTCCATCAATAACGCCCAAATAGTGGAGGGCAATAGCGGACAGCGGTTTATGGAGTTTAACATCACCGCCAATCCTTCGCCTACGCAAAAAATCACTTTCCACTACCAAACCCACAATCTCACAGCTACGGCCGGCGAAGATTACAAGGCACAATCTGGCACGCTCACACTCTTACCCTGTCAAGAGAGCCTCATGCTCAAAATACCAATCATCGGGGATAAAAAATATGAAGAGGACGAAAAGTTTTCTGTCAAACTCTCCAATATTCAAGGGAACGCCACATTCAAAAGAGACACTGCCATTGGGCTCATCATCGACGATGATCTCAAACGAGGAGAGGATCAAGCCCCAACTTTTTCTCTTTGTTCCCAGTTTCAAAGCGGTCTCAACAGCCTCGCATCCATCGACATCGACGGACGCTCCATCTATCATATAGGCTCGCTGGCACTCTATACCCCCTCTCTTGTGCAACAAAACGGCGATATCAAATGTAAATCCAGCGACAGCGATCAGGAGCGCTCTTGTTCAACCGCCGCTCCTAATTTCTTGGCCCTAACCATTCCCCTTATCGCTAGCAAAGAGACGGCTAAACTCCAAGTCAACGGCGATACTATCAACGCCACGCAAACCGACTATAAAAAAAGTGTGATCCACCCGGGAGCTACCATCAACTTTCATCCCTCGTGGGTCTACAACAACAAAAATATCTACTATATGACTTTGAGCAATCTCATCCTCACCAAAGAAGAGGATATAAGCAACTCCAGCTTCGCCGATTTTTTTGCAAATATGTTTAGCTTCTTTTTTGGAGGCGGTAGCAGCTCCTCATACGACGAGATCAAAACGAACACGACTCAAAAAAACTTTACTCTTAATTTCAAAGCCGGCGACTACTACTTTGACAACTTGCTCATAGACGCCAACGATCTGACGATAAACATTGAGGGCAATGTACGGATATTTGTTCAAGACAAGTTTGAAATCCAAGCCAATAATGTCAATATCAATACCAACGCCCAAAGCGCCAATCTTTTTATCTATACCAAAGGGCCCTCTAAGCTCAAAGCCACAAACGCCAATATCAAAGGATACCTCTACGCAAAAAAAGCTGTCACTTTCGATGTAAACAATATGCAGTGGTACGGAGCAATCTCTAGCGAAAAAAACATAGACCTCAAGGGCAATAATATAACTATCCACTATACGGGGGCTCTTGGAGAGTGCAGCTACTGCCAAAAGTACAACCTCGCACCCGGATTTCATATGATCAACCCTTTTGGCGATATAGACAAAAGTTTTGAGATATTTTGTACCGACTCCTTCCCAAAACATACCCTTATCGCTTTGCCCATTAAAAATAAATTCAACAACTTCGTCTATAACCACGATACTTTAAACTCTACCGACTACTATAAAGAGGCCAAAGAGAACTCAAGAGGTTTCGTGGCTCTTGAAATAGCGATCAATCAAAAAAAACATACCATCAAAGTAGTCACCGAGGATCAGCCCACACCCCGCAGAGTAGCCAACATCAACCTTTTAGGCAATACTTTTAGCAATATCAACCTCATCGGTACCCCTTTTGCCATCGATTTTTCTTCCACGACTATCGAAGATTGCGATGTGGATCATCTTAGAAAAGGCTACCATGGCCAAGCAATCAAGGTCAACACCCTCGTAGCCCAAAACGACGCCATATGCTCTATCGAATCGATGCATCTTAAACTTTTGGACGATTACCGCTATTTAGAATACCCAAAACCGCCCAAAACCGCCCAACCAGACACAACCCAAGAGATTCTTGGAAAGAGCTGTAAAGCGCTGAGCGAACATATCCCCCAAAGCATCCTCCCAAGCAGCCAGATTAAAGGACACTTTTGGATCTATCCTCGAGCCTCCAATGCCCTAGCCTCACGCAATAGTACATCAAACAATATCCGCTCCAAACAAAGACCCTTTGTGGTCTACTGCTGGTACCAGCAAGACCTCCATAACGCTTGGACTTTTTTCTTGGCCCTAGATGGCAAAAGGACCATCACCAAAAACGATCTCGTCAACAAAAGAGACACCTGCTCCCAACTAGGGCTTTGGCCTTTTGTACCCAATACGGAAAAGACTTTTGAGAGAGTAAGAAAATTTTTAAAAGAGAACAAAGAGGAGTGGATCCACTACACCGGTACCATCGAAGAGAAAGTCAACGCCTTGTACGGCTTGCACTACTACTTACCACACGAACAAAACGCACCTATTTGGCCCTACGGCTCCTTTGGGCTCTACTTCGATAATGAAAATGGAATACACGAGGATAACTTCGCTTGGGGAGCCGACGATGAGGGACGAGGCGACATAGGCGACGAGCCGGGCTATATGTCGGGGTCCCCTATGCACAACATTCCATCCATCAGAAAAGACTACCCCCACTACAAAGGCAACTACTCTTGGACCAAGTCCAATTATCCAAATCTTAGCGACTACCAAAGACAATACTCCAAAACAGATCCCGCGCCCAGCGACGACAGCTATACCTACGCCGATACGATGGGAGCCAAGGGATGGAAAACGATACTTGGTAAAGATGATCTGAACAAAACGGATAGCTGGTTTGTCAGCCGTACCGGAGCCGGTCTCAATTTTGACCATGACGATCCGCTATGGCCCTACTTTGAACCAAACGGCAACTACGAAGAGGGGTGTTGGCTCAATTTCTTGTATGACGATGAGGGCAGAGTGCGCCACACGGACGATTGGGGTTGTAACTATCCCTACTACGACTATATGTGTATGGCCGAGGACAACTACGATCTAGTCAAGCGATACGATCTTATCAAAGGGCCCTTTTCGGTCATAGATCATGACGTATCCAATCCTATCGCCAACAAAGATGTTATCACGACAAAAGTAGTGGAAAAACCTATCAATCTTGACGTGATCGTGATGAACGACGCGCGCACCCAGCTCGCCCCAGATCGCAACGTATCGGCTCAAATTTTTCTCTCTACCGTCCAGATTCAAGGCAACCAAGAGCACAGGGTCGATCTTTGGTCTTTTGGCAATATTCAAGACTACGATCTCTCCACGGGACGCTTCTTTTTGCCTGCAAACAAGTGGCCAAAAGGGGTCAACAAATGGCCAAGAGCCAAAAGAAAACTCTTTTTTACCTTTAAATATTGCGGACGCAACGATATGATCTGGAACGATTGCTGGAATCCGGGGATCAACGGCAAATGCAAACCAAAACCGCCCAATCTACCGGCAATAGAGTGGTGCCGGGTCTCCAACTCGGACGCTTTTGCCGTACGCCCAGACCACTTTGCCCTTGCTATGCCCACCACCCGCTTTATCGCCAAAAAAGAGGCCAATATCTCCGTCTACGCTCAAGCGGGCGACAATGTGGCCGCCTTGGACTACAACGAATCCCAAGGTGATAGTTTTGATGTCAATATCTCCATAATCGATCCTAGCAAAAAATGTCCTCATCCCATCATATCCATCGATCCGATCGATTTTGCCGACGGCAAAGATACCAAAAAGCATAAATTTATCGATGTGGGAAAATTTAAAATGATAATCCACGAGATTAACGGGAGTGAATACGCCCGCATAGACGCCAACGATACACCCGACAGCCAACGCTTCATCACGCCAACCCATACTTATATCACCGTTATACCCGACCATTTTGATATCAGCGCCCAGATTCAAGACCGATCCCCTTCCAACTTTACCTATATCTCCAAAGATCTCTCGATGGGGGCCCTCTTGGATCTGAACATCACGGCCAAAGACGCCCAAAACGGAGTGGTAGAAAATTATATGAACAGCTGCTTCGCAAAAGAGACCAACACCTCTTTTATATTCGGTACTCTGCCCATAACCCCGACCGATCGCGGCATACCGCTGCATAAAATCCTGTACAAAGAGATCTCAACCAACAGCTACGGCGAAGCCCCGATAGCCGATGGCAACTTTACGATAGAGTTGAACAACTCCATCTTTACACCAGATCGCAACGGCTCGGCACATCTGAGATTTTTAATCAATTTTGATCGCAACGTCTCCTTGCCCGCCGCCCCCTTTACTCTACAAACGCCCAAACTCCTTACCAAAGACAAAGACGATACCAACGGCTCTGGGGTAGCCGCAGGCACACTGCACTTTTATTACGGCAGACTCCATGCCCCTCTTTTTAAAACAAAAGAGAACACTATTACTACCAAACTCTTTTTTGAAGTGTACGATCCTAACAAAAACGATCCCGCCGCCATTGAGGGGAGTATGAGTGAAGAAGATATCGATTGGTATCGCAACCTAGAGCACAATACCACCCAATACGGGCAAATATTTCACCTGCTCCATGAGGGCCACGATCTTTTAATAGGAGAAGACAGCTATCTCAAAGCCACTTTGGGACCTTTGCATAAAGGGGTTCGGCTCTTACGCCTACAATACAAAAAGAATAAATACCCCTATGCCGCAAAGATAGATCTTGACGCCTCGGGATGGCTTATCTTTAACAAATACAATCCAAACGCCACCACCAATCCTTTGGAAGTTATCTTTGAGGGTAAGGGCAACTGGAAAGGGATCGGCACTTTTAAAACGCAAGACGAGATCAACCAAAGCAAAGTTCCGCACACGAGGATAGAGTGGTGAGACATTCGTTTACGCTCATAGAGCTTATTTTCGCCATCATCGTGATCTCCATCGCCATGATGGCGATCCCTCCCATTTTTCAAATGCTCGCTTCCCAAACACAAGAGAGTCTCAAAAGTGAGGCTATTTTGCAATCATATCGGACCATTTTGAGCGTACTGACCTATGCGTGGGACGAAAACTCCACAAGTGCCGATACCAACGTCTCTTATATTTTGGACGTAACCAATGGCGATGACGAGCTTGATAGAAAAGGGGGCTCTCGATTTCGTAGAGCCGATTTTGGTCAAAAAGTCTCTAGAAAATTTTTTGAAAACCCCACGTACGCCTCCGATATTTTAGGCTCTGAGGGCGGAGACGAGGACGATATGGACGATTTTAACGGCAAGGTGGAGCATATCACCAAAGAGGCCGGGGATATTCTTTTGGATATGAATCTTACCACCAAACTCTTTTATATTTCGGATAAAGCCAACTACTCCTCTCCAGCCATCAATTTTACCATTGCGACCACTCCGGTTCTTGCTTCGACCAATATTAAACTCATCGAGGTCAACGCTACTTCCCCAAACGGCGATCTTGTCATTTTGCGAGCTTTTAGCTGTAACGTGGGCGAAGCGCGCTTAGAGTCCAAGGAGCTAGAGTGAGATACGCCTTTACTCTTATAGAGATTATTTTCGTACTTATTATTATGGGAATAGTAGCCTCTATTGGCAGCGATCTGCTCTTTCAAGCTTATGAAAATTATCTTGTATCTTTCCAATTCTCAACGACCAACTACAAAACGGAGGTGGCTTTGGAGCAAATGGCCAGACGGCTAGAGTACCGCATCCCCTATAGTGCCATCTCCATCCACGATATCTCCGACCCCGATACGATGGCGCCGCTAAGCCAGATCAATCCAGACCACAAAATCATCGCTTGGATCGGCCAAGCCTATGAAGCCAAACGAGGAGAGTTCAACGGCTCTATCAACTATCCGGGCTGGAGCGGCTTTGCGGATCTGAACCAAAGCGACAAAAGCCAACTTAAAACCAAAGGAGACGATCTTACTATCGCCGCGCGAATTATCCAATCAGTCTACTCCGCCAATCTCTCCCAAGCCAACAACGGATGTGCCCTCACTTTCAACGCCTATCCCGAAAATGTGGACATCCTCAAAGCCTATGGATGGAAAAAACCCACAGGCACCGACCCTACCGATATTTTTGCCGTCCACGCACAAGATAGCACCACTTTAGTCTACGACGATATCAAACCAAAAAAAATTTACGAGCACTTTACGATAGGATGTAGCGCCTATGCCATCGTCCCAAAACAAAACGGCCAAGGCAACTACGATCTGTATCTTTACTACAATTTTAGACCTTGGAAAGGGGAGCGCTTTAGTGACGGAAAATCTCAGCTTTTGGTACAAAACGTCACAAAATTCAACTTTAGACGGGTAGCCCACACGATAGAACTCAAACTCTGTACCAATTCGGCCGTATCCTCTGATATCAACGTTACGATCTGTGGTAAAAAGGTGATCTTTTGAAAAGAAGCTTTTCTATGCTAACAGCTATTATTTTCATTCTTGTCATTAGCCTTATTTTGGCTTTGAGCCTCTCTTTGATGCGCGATACTACCCAAAAAACCACCAATCGCTACCTCTATGAACAAGCCCAGCTCTTGGCCAGAAGCGCCACAGAATATGCGGTCATGGCCGCTCAAGCCCAAAATCTTAGCCATTGTCTCAAAAGGATAGATATGCAGTATCAAAATATCTATGATATCAACATCTCCTTGCACTACTTTGGCAACGGCTTGCCCACAAGCTGTCCCACTTTGGCCAACGATGTGGGACATAAAGAGAGCAATAGTAGCGTACTTATAGACGTATGGGTGCATCTCAAGCCAAATATCGCACAAGAGGAAAATCCGATCTCGTATTTTAGAAGAACGTTACAAAAGCTCTAATTCAACGAAGAATTGTTACAATAGTGATATATCTTAGCTAAGAAAGGATGCCTATGGATTATCTACATATCTATGGCAAAAATTTTGATCTGACCGAGCCCATTAAAGCCTATATCGAAGATGCGGCGCAGTCATTGATGAAACTGGGTCTTGACATCACGGGCATCAACGCTACCGTTTCCGCGGATGAGAGAAATGGCAAGAAAGGCTTTATATTCGAGTTTGACATCCACGTGGCCAAAAAAGGTAATGTAGTCATCACCCAAAAGGATAAAGACGTCTACGCTGCTATAGATTTGGCTTTGGCTCGCGCGAAAAAGGTACTACGCCGCTATGCGGATAAAATCAAAAATCACAAAAATGTCTCTTTAGAAGAAATTATGGCCGCTCCTATGCTTGAAGAGGAGATCCAAGAGGCTCTCAACTATACCGATGAAATCGTGCCTACTCCTTTTGACGTGGATAAACCCATTAGCATCGAAGAGGCGGCCCAGCTCCTTAAAAGCTCCGATCGCTACTTTATCGTCTTTGAGGATAAATCGGGTAAGACGAGAGTTCTTTATAAACGAAGCGACGGAAAGCTCGGACTTTACTAAAACGCCGTGCGGGATTGTCGGACGAACCTCCTTGGATGGTGCAAGAGTATGTCAATCAAGTAACATTCGCACCTTTTGTATAATCTCTTTATCCTCAGCCAAGGAGAGCCAGCGAAAGCTTTTGCCGCTTTGCTCTTTGCCGCTGAGGATATCTCCACCTTTTCGATATCGTAGATCCAGCTCCGCTATCTCAAAACCGCTATGAATTTTTGCAAACTCTTGCAGCCTTTGATTGTTTTTATCGTTGGTATACAAAAAGCAGTAACCCTTAAGCCCGGTACGAGAGAGTCTGCCTCGCAGCTGATGCAAAGTGGCAAGTCCCAAACGCTCCGCTCCCACTATGACCACGGTAGAGAGCCTAGGAAGCGAAATTCCCACCTCTACCACCGTCGTAGCCAGCAGTATGGCACCCTCCTCCTTGAAGCGGCGTACAATCTCCTCTTTTTCTTTATCTTTGCCGTGGGTGACAAAGACCCCCGTAAAACGCTCTTGCCAAAAACTTTGCGCCTCATCCAAAGATTTGTACCCAACCCGCTCGCTTTTTTCTACCAATGGATAGACCACCAATACCTGTCTGCCCTCTTTGATCTCTTGTGTGATATGGGCCAAAAGCTCTTTAAAATCTTGTTGAGCGATGACTTTGGTAGTAATCTCCTTTTTAAAAGGGGTCTGCTCGATAAAGCTAAAATCGACCAGTGCGCTTTGCATCATCGCCTTTGTTCTTGGGATTGGCGTGGCACTAAACTGGAAAAAGTGGGGAGAACCTTCTTCGTTTTCTACCAATTTTTTGAGACGATTGCGCTGCTCGGTACCAAAGCGGTGCTGTTCATCTACCATTACTACGCACGCTTGTGGCAAATTTTTGTATAAAAGCGCGTGGGTGCCTATCAAAAAATCGTACTCTTTTAGATTTTTCTCGCCGCTTTGGGAGCTCACTAGAGCGATTTTGATCGATGGAGGCAGTAGTTTTTTTGCTTCGTTGTACAGCTGATCGGCCAAAATCGTCGTGGGAGCCATCAAAATGGTGCGCTTTGGATAATTCATCATGGCCGCCCCAAACATCACAAGACTCTTCCCGCTACCCACATCCCCCACCACGACTCGTCTCGCGGCGATAGATCGGTGCATATCCTCATAGATATCCCGCATCGCTTTTAATTGATCCAATGTAGGCTCAAAGGGCAAAGATGCAAGCCACTTTTGGGGCCACTTTGCCCCTTGGCACAAAGCTTTGTGATAGACCCTTTTTCGTTTGAGACTTTTTACATAGACAAAAGCTTCGATAAATTTCAAGGCATGAAGATATTTACCCCAAAACTCTCCTCTTTTGCGATAGGAGCGAAAAAATTCCTCCGTGGGGAAATGGATCTCTAGCAGACTCTTTACCACATCCATCGGCAGACCGCAACCCGTAAGGCTCTCTTTGGTCAAATATTTCCTTTTCAACCTCTCAAAAATGTCGCCGCGGATAGGCACTTTATGCTCGGCAAATATCCGTCCCACTTTATACTCGGCAATTTTTTTGGGCTGGATGAGCCGAATATTGCCAAAATTTTTTTGTATTTTACCGCTAAGATAGAGCAACGCCCCCTTTGTAAAGACTCGATAATGGTATGCCGAAGTATGAAAAAAGATAAGCTCAATCTCTTTGTCGATATTTTTGGCGTAGGCTTTGATTTTTAAAAATTTTGGCAGTTGGTACGACGCGCCGATTTGTACCTCTAAGACAGGCTCTTTGAGATCAAGATAGGGTTTTACCCGGTAATCGTGATACGAAGATGGGACGCAAAGAGCCAAGTCCAGCTCATCGCTGATACCGGCTCGCTTCAAAGTGGTGAGATCTTCATGAGCGATCATTTGGTGACGATGGAGTAGCTTAGCTTCGTAATCTCTGGGTGGGATTTGATAAAGTGGTTGAGCTGCTCTAGTGTCACTTTGGAGATCAGTTCAAGCTCCTTTTTGCTATATCCTAGGGGTCTGCCAGCATAAAATTCATGAAAAGCCCGGCTCAAACGCTGAGGCAGCGTCTCGTTTCGCAGCGGCTCACTGCCTAGGATAAATTTCTTGGCGCTCTCTAGCTCTTTTTGGGTGGCTCCTTTTTTGACAAACTCGTCGATCACTTTGGCTACCAGCTTTTTGGCCTCCTCTTGGCTTTCGATCTTGGTCTGCAAATAGCCGGTAAAGTAGCTGTGGCTTTTATTGACCCTAGAAAAAGCGTAAGCGGAGTAGGCAAGCCCTCGTTTGACTCTGATCTCCTCCATAAGTCTACTGCCAAAGCCGCCACTCCCTAGGATAAACATCGCCACTTTGCCAAGATAGAGATCATCGCTATGCACTCGCTCATGATAGGGGGCACCAAAATAGATGTAGGCCTGCTGGGTCTGCTCCTCTTTTTGGATCTTGGTCTGCTGCTTGTCACTCGCTTCGTAAAACGGCAGAGGCTCTAGCTCCCCTTTTTGCAAAGGCTCGAGCATCTTTTTGGCGATCTTTTTGGCTTCATCAAGACTCAGGTCCCCACCGATCACCACCACGGCTCTTGCGCGCACCAGATGCTTGGCCAAAAAATCCTCAATATCTTTGAGCGTAATTTTTTCGATACTCTCCTTGGTCCCGTCGCTTGGGTTTTGCAGCGGAGTACCGGCAAAGAGCAGCTTTTTGAGATTGACGCTGGCAATATAGTCGTAATCATCCTTTTTTCTTGCCAAGTAGCCCAAAGTATTGGTCTTGACTTTTTGCAGCGTCTCGGGGGTAAGATTTGGCTCGACGAAGAGCTTGCTCACCAGCTCTACGCCGTATCTAAATTGATCTTTGAGGCTGCTAAGCTCCATCACCATCGTCTCGGTACCCGTATGCACCCCAAAGCGTATGGCTTTGTCTTCAAGCTTTTGGGCAAATCCCACATTGCCAAGGCTTTTGGTACCTTGACTGAGCATCCTAGCGCTCATTTTCGCAAGTCCGGGCAGTTTCCCATCTTCGATACTGCCGCTTTTTTGGAAGACCACCTGCATCGAAACGATTGGCAGCGTGGTATCCTCTTCGTAAATCATCGGCACTTTCGTACCATTTAGATCTAGAAAATGTAACTCAGCACTCATCAACACCCCTTGTATCAGTAGTAATAGAGCAAGAATATATCGCATCAAAACGTCTCCAGTATCTCGTAGGCCGTATTGCGTTTGGCCGGTATCTCGCCCACATCCTTGATGAGGCGTATCATCTCCTCTTGGTTCATCCGATTTTGAGCTCCGGCGGCTTTGACCACGTTTTCCTCCATCATAGTTGATCCTAGATCATTGGCCCCATACAAGAGGGCTAGCTGACCAATATAGCTGCCCTGCGTCACCCAAGAGCTTTGGATGTTTTTGAAATTATCCAGATAGAGCCGGCTCACCGCCAAAAGGCGCAAGTAGCGATTGGAGCTGGTTTTGTGGGTGACGATGCCTTGTTTTTGCAGCTTTGTGTTGTAGGGCTGAAAACTCCACATGATAAAGGCTCGAAAACCGCCCGTCTGATCTTGCAACTCTCTGATCTTTCGCCAGTGCTCCACTATCTCCTCGTCGCTCTCCACCGTGCCGTACATCATCGTAGCCGTGGTCTTCATCCCGATCTCGTGGGCCGAGCGGTGGATATCGAGCCACTCTTGGCTGGTGAGTTTTTTGGGGCTGATGATCTCTCTGACCCTGTCGCTAAGTATCTCGGCTCCGGCTCCGGGTATGGATCCAAGTCCTTTGGCTTGAAGGCGACTTAGGACCTCTTTGAAGCTGAGCTTGCTTACTTTGGCGATATAGGCGATCTCTACGGCGCTAAAGCCGTGGATCGTGATTTGAGGGTACTTTTGGTGGATGTGCTCTACCAAATCTTCATAGTAGTCGATCTTGAGCTTTGGATGGACTCCTCCTTGAAAGAGGATCTGCGTCCCACCAATCTCCAAGAGCTCCTCGATCTTTTGGTCGATCTCCTCATAACTTAGGATATAGGCATCCTCGTCCTTTGGCTTGCGATAAAACGCACAAAAATCGCAGTCCACCCAACAGATATTGGTATAGTTGATGTTGCGATCGACAATAAATGTGGTGATACGCTTGGGATGGAGCTCTCGCTTTTTGGCCAAAGCCATCCGCCCAAGCTCCCTTAGATCTCCCTCTCGTATCAGCCGCAGCGCTGCACTCTCATTTAGTCGCACTCTCCACCCCCTTAAAAAATCGAACCACCTCGATATCAGTGTCTATACATTCTATTTTCACCAAGTCCTCTACATTGACACTCCACCCCGTAAACGAGGTAGATTCCCGCTCCCCTAAGCGACCTTAGGTTGCTGGCGGGCATTGTTGCCGTGTATCCCACGGGCAAGTATGTTTTTTGCGGCGTTCACGTCGGCATTGATAGTAAAGCCACAGGATCTACATACAAACCTCGATTGAGAGATTCTGTTCGCTTTATCCACATATCCGCATC
>WGAT01000096.1 GCA_015494715.1 Campylobacterota bacterium | reverse complement strand
TTCCTTGAAACTCTTTTGGTATAATTTCTTAAGGTTGGGGCATCAACCTTTGGCATAGGAGAAGTAAGACCCGACCATTGTTTAGAGCAATGGTCGGGCATCCCCGCTTAAAGCCAGAATCCCCCGCATTTATGCGTGGGGAGTATGTCAAGCAGTCGCCTATTCCCAAAATGCACAAGGATATACCGTACAATATCTTTGTGAATCCCATAAAGGGTTTGCATACTTGATAGTTAATGGCCCAAGAACAGATCAAAAAACTAAACTGAGAGATAAAATTGGAGAGGAGCTCAAACAACTGCATAAAAGACATCAATACCAATAACTCTTTCCTAGGGATGCGACATCATCCCATATAACTCTTGATAGAGTTTCATCGCATACCGATCGCTCATACCAGCGATAAAATCGGCTACGACCCGGTAGCTCTTTTGCCTTTGGCTTTTATAAAAATACTCTTGAGGCATCAACTTTGGCTCCTCCACCAAAGCTTTGAAAAGCCCTTGAATACACTGCTTGCCAGCATACATTTTACGCAAAATTTGAGGATGGCGATAAAGATTTTGAAATAAAATCTCTTTTAGTTCCTTGATTTGTGCGGTGAACTTGGGGGGATAATGAATAGGCAAAGGCTCGCTAGCCAAAAGAGTGGCACACAAAAGTTTTGGCTGAGAAGGAAGAGAGTCTTTGGAATTTTGGATCAAAGAGGTAACCATCTTGGCGATGAGCAACGAAGTGAAGCGGTGGCGAAAGAGCTTTTCACTAGGATCGTACCCCTCCTCTTTCGTCCTCTCCATCACCTCTTGTACCAACTCGCTTTGTCGCAAAATATCAAAATCAATCAGTCCATACTTGATTCCATCGTCAATATCGGCGCTTATATAGGCGATCTCATCGGCTTTATCCACAACCATAGCCTCTAAACTTGGATGATAATCAAGTCTAAAAACCGCATCGTACCAAGGAGTCAAAAAGGGCTTTTTATACGGATAAGAGTGTTTAAGCACCCCTTCTAAAGTGGCAAAAGTGAGATTGAGCCCGTCAAACTCCTTATAACGCTTTTCTAGTTTCGTCACGACCCGAAAAGATTGAAAATTGTGCTCAAAGCCGTTTTGACTATAGCCATCTTTAATAAGACGATCCAGCTCGTCCCCACCTACGTGCCCAAAGGGGGTATGACCAAGATCGTGGGCTAGCGCTATCGCTTCGCTCAAGGCTTCGCTTAAACCAAGTGCGGCAGCAATCGTACGAGAGACTTGAGCCACCTCTAAAGAGTGGGTGAGCCGTGTACGAAAGTAATCTCCCACATAGTTGATAAAAACTTGCGTTTTGTACTCCAAACGACGAAAAGAAGAAGCGTGGATGATACGATCCCTGTCGCGATGAAAAGGGGAACGAAAATCCTCGACGCTAGGATAGAAACGATCGGTACATCTCATTTATAAAGCCTTTCATGTGCCTTTAAAAAAGTTACATAATCCTTTTGCTTTGCTATAATAGCCATTCAATCCATTATACCAATATACCAAAGGTTTGAGATGAAAGTGACGCTCTTGCACTACACTCCTCTTTCCGTAGCCGCCCACGCCATTCGCACCTGTTGGCAAAGTTTTGATAAAAGCGATGGGGGCGGTCCAAAAGATCAAGAGCTCATCGATAGAGTAGGCAACAAATACAAACACGCCTCTACGCTAGAGCATCTTGTTTATACCTTTTACATCCAAGGAGTGAGTCGAGCATTGCTTCAAGAGCTTGCTCGCCACCGCATCGCAAGTCTGAGCGTCAAATCGACCCGCTACACTTTAAAAGAGCTTAAAAAAGCTCAAAAATTTGATGAAAAGGATTTTCAAAAAGCGAGCAGATATATCGTCCTTACGGGCAACGAACTGGTAGATTGCGCCAGCATCAAGGCGTTAAACGAGCTGCAAAAAGTACTCCAAAGCGGTATTTCCAATGATTTGGCCAAATATTGCCTCCCAGAATGTTACAAAACCGAGCTCACGTGGACCATTAACGCTAGAAGCTTACAAAATTTCCTCACTCTTCGCAGTTCCAAGTCGGCTTTGTGGGAGATACGCAGATTGGCCCGCAACATCTACGAAGCACTTCCCCAAGAGCATAAATATCTTTACAAAGATTTCATTGTCCACGAAGACGCAGACGCTGGGCATGAGTAATGGCTACCGCCATTGCATCGCTTATATCCAAAGGTTGAATCGCTTTTTTTATGCCAAGTATCTTTTGCACCATAAAAGCTACTTGCTCTTTGGAAGCTTTTCCATTGCCCGTCAGGGCCTTTTTGACCTGCAAAGGGGTATACTGGGCAAATTTGCCATGAAGCTGAAGTATCCGTAAGGCCAAAGCCCCCCGAAACTGGGCGAGCTTGAGAACGCTTTGGGGATTATAGGCATAAAAAATATCCTCTATCGCCACCTCCTCTACCCTGAAAGTCTCAAAAACCATATCCACCCCCTCCATCATCTGTACAAGCTGAGATTGAAAATCTCCGGGTCTAATTTTCACAATCCCGGCCTCTTGTAACCACATCCGTCTGTTTTCACATCCAATCACGGCATATCCAAGATTTCTACTCCCCGGATCGATACCTAAAATATTCACTTCTCAAACCTTTTAATTCACTTAATTTTCACCTATTATTCACATGTTATTCACATATTTTTCACATATGAAAAATGCCCGTTTGGCCCATATTTTAGCTGATTTTGCGCAATTTTTCGTTAAAATGACACACTTATTCACATATGCAATTTTCACATATACACAAAGGAGTATCGTGCTAGGCGAGAAAATATTACAAATGCTGCAAGAAGAGATATCAAAAACGGAGTATGAACGCTATATTACCAACCTCGCCTACGATGAACAAAACTCCAAAGCCGATGAAGCGATCTATATCGCTCCAAATATCTTCATCGCCAATTGGGTCAAAGCCAAATACCGTCACAAAATAGCCAAACTCTTTAAACTCCAAACGGGTCTGGATATGTCCATCCAAATTTTGGCCAAAAAAGGGTATGTGGAAAACAACGGCGCAAAAGAGCAATATCCCGATCTTCCCGCAAACTCGAGCACCAAAATAAATCCAACCTACACTTTTGAAAACTTTATCGTCGGCAGCTCCAATCAGTTTGCCTATACCGCCTCTTTGAGCGTGGCCGAAAACCCCGGCAAAGCCTATAATCCTCTTTTTATCTACGGAGGAGCGGGACTTGGCAAAACCCATCTACTCCACGCCATTGGCAACTTTAACATCAAAAAAAATAGAATAGTCATCTATACCACCATCGAGCAGTTTTTAAACGATTTTACCTACCATCTGCGCAACGAAACTCTAGAGCAGTTTCGTGAAAAGTACCGCCAATGCGACATTTTACTGATTGACGACATACAATTTCTTAGCGGCAAAGAGCGAACACAAGAGGAATTTTTTCACACCTTTAACGAGCTGCACGGCCATAATAAGCAAATCGTGCTTACTAGCGATCAACATCCAAAAAAGATCGCCGGTCTTGAAGAGCGACTCAAAAGCCGCTTTGAATGGGGGCTTATCGCCGATATTCAACTACCAGAGCTTGAAACGAAAATCGCCATTATCAAAAAAAAATGCGAATTGGACGGCATCTATCTGGACAATGAGGTCATTAATTACATCGCAGCCAATATGGACAGCAATATCCGAGAAATCGAGGGCGTAATCCTCAAACTCAACGCCTACTCCTCTTTGGTTGGGCAAAGAATTGATTTGAGTCTAGCTAAAAACGTGCTCTCTGAGATGCAAAAAGAGCAGCAAAAAAATGTCTCTTTGAAAGATATCGTCGATATAGTCTCGGCCGAACTCAACATAAAGCCGAGCGAAATCAAAAGCAAATCCCGCAATCGTCAGATCGTCAATGCCAGACGAATAGTCATCTATCTGGCCAGAACCCTTACTCCAAACTCTATGCCGGCTCTTGCGCAGTTTTTTGGCATGAAAGATCACACCTCCGTAAGCCATGCCATGAAAAAAGTTAAAGAGATGATGCAACAAAATGAGGAATTTAAACTAAAAATCAACGAACTAGCATATAAAATTAAGAACTTAACATGTGAATAACTCCAAAAGTTATTCACATGTTATTCACATCAAAAAGTCCGAAAATTCCCTATTGGCATGAGTTTTTCACAAATTCACGTCAAACTACTACTACTACTATCTATTTTTAAATATAATAAAGGGAATTTTAACGAAGCAAAATATACAATAGTACAAAATTCCAAAACTTTGGAGCTCAAATGAAACTACAAATTCAAAAAGGTCTACTTGAACAAGTCCTCTCACAAATGCAACCCTTTTTAGAAAAAAAAGATATCAGCCAAATTACTTCTCACATCTACTTAGAAGCTACGGATCGACTTATCCTCAAAGCCACAGACTATGAAACGGGACTAAAAACAACTCTTACAGACTTACAAATCATTCAACCAGGTCAAGCTACCGCAAACGGAAAAAAACTTTTAGACATCGTACGAATTTTAAAAGAGGATCTTGTAACACTGCAAACAAAAGAGTCTACACTGCACATCTACCAAGGACATTCTAAATTCAAACTCCCAATGTTTGATCCCAAAGAGTATCCAAGCTTTCCATCTACCGATGCACTCCCACAAATCGATATGCCATCAAACGCTTTTATCACCTCATTAAAAAAAATATCCCCGGCAATCGATACCAACAATCCAAAATTTGAGCTCAACGGAGCTTTGATAGATATTAAACAAACGCATATTAATTTCGTCGCTACCGATACGAGAAGATTGGCTCTTGTGCGTCTTGATCAATCGATGAAAGAGGAATTTCACCTCATTATCCCCAAAAAAGCGATTATGGAGATACAAAAACTCTTTTTAGAAGACATCTCTATCTTTTACGACCAAACCCATCTGATTATCAAAAGCGGGGGATACTTTTTCTTCACCAAACTTATCAATGGAAAATTTCCCGATTATGAGCGTATTTTGCCAAAAGAGCTACGCTATATCCTGACTTTGCCAAAAGATAAAATGATCGAAGCGATCAAACAGATCACCATTGTTTCAAACGAAATCCAACTCTCTTTTTTTCCGGACAAAATTCTTTTTAAAAGCTTAAGCGAAGAAAACATCGAAGCGCAAACGGAACTTGAAATTCAAACCCCTTTTAAAGAAGAGTTTATCATGGCCGTTAATAGTCGCTATCTTCTAGATTTTTTGGCCAACATGGAAGATGGGACATTTCAAATGGGTATTAACGGCAAGGAACTCCCTTTTGAACTCAAAGAAAACAATTTTATCACCATTGTGATGCCCATCATGATTTAAGATATAATTCGATCAAAAAGAGGGAAGATGGAGAAAAAATACAGCGCCGAAATGATTAAGGTCCTCAAGGGCCTCGAAGCGGTCAGAAAACGACCGGGAATGTATATTGGCGATACAAGCGTTAAAGGACTGCATCATTTGATCTACGAGGTCGTAGATAACGCTATCGATGAGGCGATGGCGGGGTATTGCGACAAGATCGAAGTAGTCTTGACAAAAGAGGGGAGCGCAAGAATTGGCGATAACGGGCGAGGGATTCCCGTAGGTATACACCCCACGGAAAAAATTCCAGCGGCTACGGTAGTGTTAACAGTCTTGCACGCCGGAGGAAAGTTTGGAGGGGAGAGTGCGTACAAGGTAAGCGGCGGTCTACACGGCGTGGGTGTAAGCGTGGTCAACGCCTTGTCCAAAAAGCTTATTATGACCATTAAGCGTGAGGGGAAAATTTGGCGTCAAGAGTTTGAAAGGGGCGTACCGGTAACTGATTTGGTAGTCATTGGCCAGACCAATCGTACCGGCACGACCATCGAATTTTGGCCGGATGAGGAGATTTTTGAGACGACAGAGTTTCGCTACGACATTTTAGCCCAACGTTTCAAAGAGTTGGCCTATCTCAATCCAAATATTACCATTACGTTTAAAGATGAGCGAATAGGCAAAAAGGAGGTCTACCATTTTGAAGGAGGTCTTCGTCAGTTTGTCGAGGATCTGACTACCAAAGAGCCCATTATCAAGCCTATTGAGATCCATGACAAAATAGAGGATGTGGAAGTCGATATCGCTTTATTGTACAACACCGAGTATAACGAGAAAGTACTCAGTTTTGTCAACAATATCCGAACGCCAGAGGGCGGAACCCATGAGAGCGGCTTTCGAGCGGGACTTACTAGAGCTATCTCCAATTATATCGCTCAAAATGCCTCGGCTAAAGAGAGAAACGTCAAAATTACAGGCGAGGATGTGCGAGAGGGGCTTGTAGCCGTCGTGAGCGTTAAAGTACCAGAGCCCCAGTTTGAGGGACAGACCAAAGGGAAACTTGGCTCGTCGTACGTGCGTCCTATCGTACAAAAGCTAACCTACGACAAGCTTACTAAATATTTTGAGGAAAATCCCATCGACGCCAAAGCCGTTATGCAAAAAGTGTTGGCCGCCGCTAGAGGGAGAGAGGCGGCCAAAAAAGCTAGAGAGTTGGTACGGCGCAAAGATAGTATGAGCGTAGGGACGCTGCCGGGTAAATTAGCCGATTGCCAAAGCAAAGATCCAACGATAAGCGAACTTTTTTTGGTAGAGGGTGATAGTGCTGGAGGAAGCGCAAAGCAAGGACGCGATCGGGTGTTTCAAGCTATTTTGCCCCTCAAAGGAAAGATTCTCAATGTAGAAAAAGCCAGGTTGGACAAGATCCTCAAATCCGAAGAGATCAAAAATATTATCACCGCTTTGGGATGTGGGATCGGGGAGGAGTTTGACGAGAATAGACTACGCTATCATAAGATCATCATTATGACCGACGCGGATGTGGACGGCAGCCATATCCAAACGCTTTTGCTTACTTTTTTCTTCCGTTTTTTGTTTCCCGTGGTGGAAAAGGGCTATCTTTATATGGCGCAACCGCCTCTGTATCGATATAAAAAGGGTAAAAAAGAGGTCTATTTAAAAGACGATGCGCAACTCAATTGGTTTTTGATAGAAAACGGAGTGGATGTTTTATTCAATGAGGTGCGTCTAGGCCGTTACGATTTGATTGACTTTTTGAAACTGGTGGCACACTATCGTATGGTACTAAGCGATCTAGAGCGGCGCTACTCTTTGATTGAGGTGGTGCGTTATTTGGTCGAGCATAAAGATCTAGCTGCCCTGCAGACCCAAGAAATTTTTCAAAAGATTGAAGAGTTTTTGATCCAAAAAGGGTATAACATTTTGAACAAAGAGATCGATGAAGAAAAGATTCACCTCTATGTACAGACCGATGAGGGGCTCGAAGAGATCATTGTAGATGAAAATCTTTTTACCAATCCATACTATGTGGAGGCGGTCTACATCTATGAAAAAATTAAAGAGCGGATGCCTGAGGAGCTCAAAGGTAAAGATTTGATGGAGGTGCTTGGGCGCGTGGAGGCGAGTGCGAAAAAAGGAGCCTACATCCAGCGATATAAAGGGCTTGGGGAGATGAACCCAGAGCAGTTATGGGAAACTACGATGGATCCGCAAAATAGACGACTTCTTCGAGTAACGGTGGAAAATGCCGAGCATGCTAGCGAGATTTTTAATCTCTTTATGGGGGATGAGGTAGAACCAAGAAAGAGATATATCGAAGAGCACGCCAAAGACGTAAAGCATCTGGATGTATAAGTGTATGCGTTAAAAGAGGATAAAAAAAGAAAATTTTATCTCGCCTTGCGGGTCTCTTTGCCCGTCATCATTCTTACCGCTTTGCTCGTTTTTGTAATTTTTAGCGAACATAAATCTTTTTGGTACAATCTTTTTATTCTGTTGGGCGGTATTTTCGTCTCAGTCTATTACATTTTCTTTTTGATTTTTGCCGAGTTAAGAGAGAAAATTATCGATGAGACGACTTCTACTTTTAATCGAAAATACCTCACTGCTTTCTTACGCCATTATCTCAAACCAAATAAAAGCGTACTCGTGCTTATCTCTTTGGATAACATCAAAGAGATTAACGAGCGCTACGGCATAGAAAACGGCGATAAGGTGTTAAAAGATTTTGCGTTGTTAATCGATCGTTTTTTTTCCAAGTACTTTGGTTCAGTACCCATCGGACGGTTGCAAGCGGGGGATTTTATTGTGGTGGTGGAGGGTGATGAGGAGCGAGTCAAAGAGGTTTTAGACGAGTTCATGCAAAAGTATGATAATAGCTTCCTACACAATATTGAGATAAAACTTTTTGCCTCCTATCTCAAAGTGCCCTCCTTTATCGATAATCTCCAATCTCTTTTTGATCAGCTTTATGAAGAGATCTATTATTGCAAAGGAAAGTGTAAAAGCAAGGCCAAACAAAGCCGTCTGTATCAAAAGAGAAAGGAGAATTCCAAAGAGTTTGAGCGACAAATAGCCCAAAGCATTCAAGAGCATAGACTCTCTTTGCTCTTTCAGCCCATCCGCAATCTTCATACCCGGCGTTTCGATATGGCGGAGATTTTGGTCAAGCTTTTGGACGAAGAGGGCAATCTCATCCATCCTAGCCAATTTATACCGGTAGTGAATCGCTTGGGCTTGGAAAATGCTTTCGATTTGGCTTTGACGCAAGAACTCTTACGCCAGATCAAACAAGAAAAGTTGCCTCTAGGGGTTATTTATAGTCTTAATCTCTCTCCCTATTCCGTGCGCAATCGCCGCTTTACCCAAAACTTTTTTGATCTTTTTGATAGTGTTGTACTCTCTCCCGCTCAAGTGGCGATAGAGCTTTTTGAGATAGGTATTTACAAAGATATTGGCTATTATAAAAAGGTGCTAGAGGGTTATAAAGAGCGAGGATTTCATATAGCTTTTGATAATTTTGGTTCGTGCAACGCTTCGGTGGAGTATATCAAAAGTATCGAGGTCGATTGTATCCATTTTGATAAATTCTTTACAAAGCATCTAGACAATCCAAGATATAGAGCTCTTTTAACCCATTGGATTAAACTTTTTAGAGATTTAGGCATTAAGAGTGTGGTAAAATTTATCGATAAAGAGGAGATGATCGCAAGTATCCAAAAGATAGGAGCCGACTATATTCAAGGATATGCCGTTGCCAAACCTTTGGATGCAAAGAGTTTTAAAAGTTTTGTAGGAGAGTAATATGCGCTATGGTGAGAGGGAGATCAAGAATTTTGATCCTAACAAGGATTTGGAGATTTGGCCCAATAAGCATCAAAAAGAGTATGTGATCAAGATTACTTTGCCAGAGTTTAGCTGCTTGTGTCCAAGAAGCGGTTATCCAGACTATGCCACTATCTATTTGGAGTATATCCCTAATGAGTTCGTAGTGGAGCTCAAAGCGTTAAAGCTTTATATTAACTCTTTTAGAGATCGTTATATCTCACATGAAGATAGCGCTAATGAGATTTTTGATACTCTGTACGAAAAGCTCAAGCCAAAATCGATGAAACTCGTGGCGGATTTTAATCCTAGAGGCAATGTACACACGCTCATAGAGATAGATAGTCAAAGATTGGAGAAGAGCTCAAAATCTACGAAAGGAGGGAAGTAGGCGCTCTCCTCCCCGCTTTACAAGGCGAGGTCTGCGAGCACTGAAAATTACAGATGAAAAAGATATGGATGGTTGTGGGCATACTTTTGATCCTAGCGTTTAGCGGATGCGCTCCCAAAGGATACTCTACGGCGCAAATTGGCGAGGTGCTCATACCCTATGACGGGGTGGTGGTCTCAGCTAAAGCCGTGCAGATGCACGATAATGGTACCGGAGCGATTCTTGGGGGTATTATTGGAGCGGTCCTTGGACATCAAGTAGGCGGTGGAAGTGGTAGAGACGTAGCTACCGTAGCCGGAGCGATTACCGGAGCGGTCGTTGGTGACAAACTCTCCCACGCCAATGCCCAAGAGCTAGTAATCAAACTGGATAACGGACGAAAGATCGCTACGGTGGTGGCCGTTGATCCCCAGCGTCCCTTTTGGTTTCGTCCAGGCGATCGAGTGCGGCTCTATATTCGGGGTGAGCGGGTAGTCAAAATCGAACCCCTCTTTTTAAGAGAGGAGTAATGTTTGATATTGTAATCGTAGGCGGCGGAGGGGCCGCTTTGGTGGCCGCTATCGAGGCTGCCGCTTTGGGTAAGAGCGTATTGGTACTGAGCAAACATTACCCCACCCAATCCCAAACTTCTATGGCCCAAGGGGGTATCAACGCAGCTTTGTATCCTCCCGATTCTTGCGATAGCCATATCCAAGATACGCTCAAAGCCGCAGCGGGATTGGCTCAGGAGACTATTGTCCAAGAGGTGTGCCGTGCGGCTCCAAAAGCCATAGAGTGGCTTGATAGCATCGGGATGCCCTTTAGTCGAAAAGGCGAGGCCATAGCCCAGCGCCGGTTAGGGGGTGCGAGTCATCCAAGAGCCTGTTACGCCCAAGATTACACGGGGCTAAAGCTTTTGCATACGCTGTATGACAACGCCGTAAAACTTGGAGTCGCGTTTCGTTTCCGTACCTTTTTGCTCAATGTCATCGAAGAAGATGGGGTGTGCAAAGGGGTGAGTATCCTCGATATGGCAAGAGGCAAAGTGGAACAGATTTTGGCCAAAGCGGTCATCTTGGCTACGGGGGGGTATGCCAAAATGTACGGGGCCCTGAGCACCAACGGCTTTGGAAGCTTTGGGGAGGGCGTAGCGGCGGCGATGCGAGCCGGGGCGAAACTGAGCGATTTGGAGTTTGTGCAGTTTCATCCTACCGCTTTAAAAAAGAGCTCCATTCTCATTAGCGAAGCGGCCAGAGGAGCGGGTGCTCGTCTTATCGATCAAGAGGGGCAAGAGATCGGTGGGGAGCTGTGGACTAGAGATCGTCTGAGTCGAGCGATTTTTGAAGCAATGGAGGAGGGGAGGGAGATTTTTTTGGATATGCGTCATTTGGGTGAGGAGTTTATCGAAAAAAATCTTCCCCAAGAGCGCAAACTAGCCCTCTTGTACGAGGGGATCGATCCGATCAAAGAGCCACTGCCCATTCGACCCGTGGCCCACTACACTATGGGTGGCATCGATGTAGATGAGCATATGCAAAGCAGCATCCAAGGGCTCTACGCCGTAGGAGAGTGTGCCAATGCCAAGCTGCACGGAGCCAATCGTCTTGGGGGCAACTCTTTGTTGGAGCTGGTGGTGCTAGGGAAAAAGGCGGCTCAATCGGCGGCACAGAGGCAACAGCCCCCTCAAAAAAAGCTCTTTGAGCGTACCAAGATCGACGCCAACTTTATCAAAGCCGTTTTTACGCTTCCAAACCAGATCGATTTTTGGGAGCGTCAGGAGTTTTTGAGCAAAATTATGTATCACAATTGCGGCATCGTACGAGAAGAGATGCGTCTTAAAGGGGTGCTTAGCGTAGTGCGCCAGCATCAAAAGGAGCTGGCTTTCATGGGAGTACGGGATAAGAGTCCCTTGATGAATAAAGAGCTTATAAGCTTTTTGGAATACGGCAATATGGTAGAGCTTGCCGAAGCGGTGCTTGTGGGGGCAATCCAGCGCACGGAGAGTAGGGGGGCTCATTTTCGAGCCGATTATCCCCAAAGGGATGACGAGAAATTTTTGGCCCATACGATGATATGGAAAGAAAAGGGAGTATTGTGTGCCGACTTTAAACCAGTTTGACAGATTCCTCGCACCACGGACTCCCACGCTATCCAAGGATTAGTACGACAATCTTGCAAAGTGTTACTTGAGGAGCATCCCATTTTGAACAAGTTTGTACAACGGGGTCAAAAAAGGAGCATTTTGCGTCAAAAGAGAGGGATTTGACTTTAATTCTTTTACACTTCAATTTAGTTAAATAAAATTGATTGTATCATAATGAAAATTGTTTGGAAAAGATGTCATGAAAATCAAAATTAAGCGATTTCACCCTCATTTCGAGCCCCCCTCGATCGATATGGAATATGCGGTACAAGAGACAGCCACCTTGCTTGATGCACTGCTGCAGATTAAAAGGCAAAAGGATCGCACTCTCACCTTTGATTATATGTGTCGAAGCGGCGTGTGTGGCAGTTGTGCGGTGCGGGTGGATGGGAAAGAGGTACTAGCTTGTCAGCACACTCCCAAAGATGGAGAATACATAGAGCCTTTGAGTGTAGTGGATGTGATCAGGGATCTATCGGTACGACTAGAAGACGCGCTTGTAACGCTGGAGCGCTCCAAAGCCTATCCCCTAGATATGCAAAAGATAGCGATGAGCGAAGAAGATGAGAGGCGTATCGAGCGTCAAAGCGATTGTATCTTGTGTAGCAGCTGTTTTAGTAGCTGCCCGGTATATGCAAGCAATGAAGCTTTTTTGGGGCCTTTTGCTCTTTCTCGAGTCTGGCGCTATGTGGCGGATAAAAGAGAGCAGGCAAAAAAGGAGCATATTGACGCCGTAGTCCAAAACGGCATCTGGGATTGTACGCTGTGTGGCAACTGTACCGAGGTCTGTCCCCAAGGGATCGATCCTAAAAACGATATTATGATGCTTCAGAGCAAAGCCGTGCAGTTTGGGTATCAAAATCCAAATCTTGGCGGCTTTGGCAGTTTTGGATTGGAGTTTTGATGGATAGGGGCGAGTATAATATCGAGCTTTTTTCCGCCGTACCCAAATTTATCATCGAAGATATCAACCGCTATGGTAAAATCGTCCATTTTCATAAGAATATGCCGGCGATGAGTATCGAGGATACGCTGCACTACTTCTATTTTATCATCGACGGGCGGATCAAAGTGTATCAGTTTAATTTTGAGACCACCAAAGAGCAGACCATCAAAATTCTTAGCAGAGGCGATATGTTTGATGTGGTCGTTTTGCTCGATGGCAAACCCCACGAGGTATTGACCCACGCATACGAAGATACCAAGGCGCTTCGTGTACCCATCGAGAGGGTCAAAGAGTGGATAGAGACCAATCCGGAGTTTCGCAAACTCTTCTTTCACTATGTGGCGGCTCAGATGAGAAATCTAGAAGAGCTGGCCACGGACTTGAGTCTACACGACACTTCTACAAGATTTATCAAGCTGCTGCTTAAATATTTTGATCCAGATTCGGCCAAGCTCAAACTTATCCACGATCTGCCCCACGAAGAGATCGCTTCGCTCATTGGTACCGTGCGCCATGTAGTCAACCGCCATATCCAAGAGCTCAAACGAGACGGCAGCTTGGAGGTGGAGCGCAAAAAGCTCAAACTCAAAAACATAGCTAAACTTCTTGATAGATTGCAACTAAAGTAGCAGCCAGATTAAACCTTTTACACTAAAATTTTACCATTCCAAAACAATATAGGAGGTTGCGCATGAGAAAACTACTCGTTAGTTTCGTTGCTGCAGGGTTGTTAGTCAGTGGTGCTTTTGCTTCAGCTGCTAGTAAAGCGGAGTCTAATAAGGCGGTAGCCGAAGCGAAGGCTAAAGTACAAAAAGAGCAAAAAGAGGTTAAGATCGTCAAAGAGGCGGTCGATGCCGTGGCCCTTACCAATAAGGTGCTCGCAGAGCTGGATAAAGGCAATAAGGACCAAGCCATCAAGGACTTGGAAAAGGCCATCGGTAAACTAGAGGTAGTACTGAGCGCTCCAAACGCTCCGGCACTCATTCCAATTGACAGCTCTATTGAGGTGGTAGATTTCCCCGGAACTTTGGAGGATATCAAAACCGGTATCATCACCGCTAAAGCATTGTTGGCCGACAATAAGATCCAACAAGCCAGATTGATCCTTGATACGCTGCGAAGCGAGATCGTACTCAAAGTGATCAATTTGCCTTTGGCATCCTATCCGGCCGCTTTGAAATTGGCCGCAAAATTTTTGCACGAAAATAGAATCGATGAGGCTAAAAGCGTTTTGGCTCAAGCTTTGGCTACTTTCGTAGAAGTGGATATGATCACACCATTGCCGCTTATTGAAGCTATCCATCTTGTACAAGTGGCGCAAAAATTGGCCAAAACCGATAAGAAAAAAGCCCTCGATATGCTAGAAGAGGCCAAACTTAGCCTTAAAAAGGCCGAAGCTCTCGGGTATACGAGCGAATCTGACATTACCTACAAATCTCTTGAGGATATGATCGAAAAGGTTGAAAAAGAGATTAAAGGTAAAAATCAAGCGGAAAAACTCTTTGACGAGTTGCTTGAAAAACTCAAAGAGTTTAAAGAAAAAGCTATCAAAACGCTCAACAAATAAGAGGGATTGCCCCTCTTGTCGTACAATCGGGGCGCTTTGAGTGACTCATTGCATTGGACGCCCCGATATCCGCTTTGGCTATCTAAAATTTAAAATCTTTTGGAAAAGGAGAGATATATGGCTGTAATGGGATTTCATCATTTAGAAGAGCTATTTCGTAGAGGAGCGAGTCTTGATATCAAAAAAGGACACGCAAAAGAGGTAACCGATATCGTCGAACAAAAGCTTTATGATCTGCTTTTAATGGGACAAAAGGCGGCTAAATATAATGGTCGTGACGTGATATGGAAGTACGATCTGCCTATCACCAAAGGACTTGAAGAGACGATCAACGAGTTTAAAAAGCTCGAACAAGAGGTGGAAGTCAAAGATATCTTGGAGCGACTTGCTACGCATCCGCCCCTTTTGGAGTTAGAAGTGGAGCTTGAGAAGAGTCTGCCTGAGATCGTTGGCGGTTTGACACTGGTTTTGGCCCGCATCATGAAAAAGATCGATGAAGAGAATCGTGCGGTTACGCATGAACTTATCGAGCGGGCCAAAGGAATCATAGATCTGACACTATAGGAGGATACAATGGTCGGATATCAAAATTTTATCAAAGACAAGGAGCTGTTGGAAAATTTCCAAAAACACTCCAAAATCGCAGGTGTTATTTTTATTTTGTTGGGACTCGCTGGAATTTTTTATCCCGTGATCATGTCCTTGGCTACCGCTTATTTTGTGGCGTGGCTCTTTATTTTTAGCGGTATCTTGATAGGGATTCATACCTACAAGACTAATAAAAAAGATTGGCTTGGATGGCTGAAAGCTTTTGTTTATCTGCTGACCGGTATTTTGGTGGCTATCTTTCCAGTCCCTGGAGTAGCGGCTCTTGGCATTATCCTGGCGGTCTACTTCTTTATGGATGGATTTGCCTCTTTTGCTCTGGCTTCCCAGATGAAAGGAAGCAACAAATATTGGTGGCT
Source organism: Campylobacterota bacterium (assembly GCA_015494715.1). GTDB lineage: Bacteria > Campylobacterota > Campylobacteria > Campylobacterales > Nitratiruptoraceae > Nitratiruptor. The sequence continues at coordinate 8,292 of WGAT01000096.1, read as the reverse complement.
CATTTTGCTAAACGGAATTCTCTCCGTAGTCATTGGAGTAATCTTTTTGGTAGGATGGCCTTTTAACTCTTTGATACTTGTGGGTCTGTTTGTCGGTATTAGTCTTTTCTTTGATGGCGTCGTACTGCTTACTATGGGAAGTGCGGCCAAAAAGCTCGAAGAAGAACTACAGCAAAAAGAAAGTGGAGAAACCTCCAATCAAAATCCCCAACCAAATTCATAAGGAGAGTCCTCTCCTTGTGAATTGCTACAAAAGTTGCAGCCCGCTTTATGCAATCCAAGTAAAATTTCAGGTAAAATTGCATGCACAATAACAAACCAAGGAGCAATCATATGGTCATCAAAAAAGAGGCGGCAAAAATTTTACTTGCATTGCATAGAAGCGACGATAAGACGATCAACGTAGAAAAACTCAACGCTGAAGCGGTGGAGGAACTCAATCTCTCCGGACTCGTACGATTTCCAATCCCTGCCAAGATCGAGCTTACTTATAATGGAGCAATAGTAGCCGACGTACTTGATAAAGTGGAGTCTAAAATAGAAAATATCGACGATTGGAAAGAGAACTTCAAGTGGGTGAGCTCTGAAGTGATCGCGATGATTGACGGAGCCGTTAAAAACAAGGACAAAACGACAAAAATCTCTCAAGAGCCTTTGGCCAAGCGTGGTTTTGCCGATGAGAATCATCAAATCACCCAAGAGGCGAAAGAGCTTTATAACGCCTATGCCATTACCGAGCCAGAACTTGTAATTGACGCTCAATTGGCCGAGTATATCCGTAAATCTCCCATGGGGCCAACCGACGCACATTACCTACCAATCGAAGGCAACAACAAAGACTTGCTCGAGGCTATGCGACTCATTGCTTATTCCGTGCCCCACGGGGACTACTTTACTTTTACCGAACTTGGTCAAGCGGTTAAAGAGACCCTCTCTCTTGGCGGATGGGCTAGCGAGGGAAGCGTACTTGATATCTCTATCTTAGAATCCATCGCCAAAGTGGCTGACGGAGAGGATGTGGATGTGGATACCCTCGTACAGCTGGAGGCTTTGGGCTATGTAAGCGATGTGGATACCTTGACAAAAGCGGGTGAAAAGGCCTTAGAGGTTTATCGCATCTTCAAAGACAAGACGGAAAAACCGCTTAAATCTTTCGCTATTGAAAAAGAGGAGGTGGAGACTCTCAAAACCATCGATAAAATCTGGAAAGAAAAGTATACTTCCAATCCCGAAGAGACGGCTAACTTTGAAGAGATCAAGAGAGAGCTTGTGGATAGAAAGGTGCGGGAGTATAAAAAAATACTCGAAAAATATGGCAGACGCCTCAACGAAATGCCAAAGAAAAAGCAAGAGATCCTCAAAAAATTTGGCGAAGCCAAGGATATGGTCCAATGGTTTGAGGAAAATTTCGATCTCAAAGAGTACCTCTATAGCCTTGAGGCCTTTGGACTCATTGCCGAGGGCGTGGATCAAAAGGGGCGTACGGTCTATTATGTAACTGAAGATGGGGAGAGGGTGATCGAAGATCAACAAGATGAGCGAAGCATCCACTCTTGGAGTGTGAAGACTCTTACAATCTCCAATAAAATCTTTAGCTCACCAAATAAAGAGTGGGTTTTAGAAGCTAGAAAAGAGCGGATTTTGGGCACATACGAGCCTACCAAGTCGGGACTGCTCTACGAAGAGCTCGCTACCCACGAAAAACTCCCCTTTATGACCAGATACGAGATGGATATTTTTAAAATGATTCCAGATCGGGGTATCGCTTGCGAGGATGTATTGGAGGAGTCTTTGCACGAAGAGGAGCGAGTTCGCCGAATGGAAGCGCTGGATAAGCTCGAGGCAAAAGGTTTTATCGAGATCTTGCCAGACGGACATATTATCGAGACCGAGTTTGGTCAGATGATGGATGAAGCGATGAGCGGAGTGCCAGAGGGATTTGGAGCGCCAATCAATCCAATTATTTACCGAGTCGTCAAAGCGATCGCAGAGACGGGCAGTATGTACGTCAAAGAGCAAAAGGTTCGTATTTTGCCCCAAAATATCAAAGAGGCGATCAAAAAAAGCGGTCTATCCAAAGAGAGTTTTGACAAAGCCTATGTAGCTGCGCGAGAGGCCAAATATCTTGGTCGCAACAGCGTCAACGAGGCGGGGCTCAAGATGCTCGAAGCGGTCAAGGCGCTCAACGCCTGATTGCGACTAAAGTAGCACAATACCCGTGCTGCTTTGAGTACAATATCGGCACATACCATAAGGAGGTGGGTGGCTATGGACTTGAACCAAAGATTACAAGAGATCATAGAGTCGCAAAAAGATGTAGTCAAAAAGGTCGCCTCGCTCATTAGCGAAAGTATCGAAGAGCTCAAAGCTAGGGCCATGGAAGAGAAGAAGAGTCTTGAAGAGGTGATCGAAGAGATTGTACGGCCTATCGTAGAAAAAAACCAAAAGGAGGGTAAGATGGGAATGCCGCTACTTGGAGACAAATTTCCAAGCATCGAAGTACAAACTACACACGGACCTATGAAACTGCCAGAGGAGCTAGCTGGCAAGTGGACGGTCCTTTTTAGCCATCCGGCGGATTTTACTCCCGTATGTACTACGGAGTTTGTCAGCTTTCAAAAGCATAAAAGCGAGTTTGACGCACTCAATACCCGCCTTATCGGTCTTTCTATCGACCAAGTATTTAGCCATATCAAGTGGGTCGAGTGGATCAAAGAGAAGCTTGGCGTAGAGATAGAGTTTCCTATCATTTCGGCTACCGATACGCTGGCCATGGAGCTAGGTATGGTACATCCTAGCAAAGGGACCAATACGGTACGAGCGGTCTTTATCATCGATCCTGAGGGTGTGGTGCGCACGATTCTTTACTATCCACAAGAGATCGGTCGCAATATCCCAGAGATCATCCGGGCCGTCAAAGCCTTGCAAAAAAGTGACGCCGAGGGCGTAGCTACGCCGGCTAACTGGCCAGAAAACGAACTGATCGGCAACAAGGTGATCATACCGCCGGCTACTGATTGCGAAAGTGCCAAAGAGCGGCTTGAAAAGTATACCTGCTACGATTGGTGGTTTTGCTACAAAGATGCTTAATCTACTAGAAAAAACGCGGAGGGTGGAAGATGGATCCACTCTCCTTTTGTCCGCTCTATTTCTATCCACTTTTTTCCTCTGTTTGGCCAAAATTTTTTGAGTTTGTATCGATATCGCTCTATTATTTCCACTCTACCTTTTAGATCGTTCAAGCCTCTTTTGGAGGGCTCGATATCCTTTGGATGGAGGGCGACGAAGCTTTTTTGATTTTTGGGTAGGGTAAGATCGCTGCGAAATGTTTGACCAAAATCTGGCAGATAGATCCCTTTTTCGACCCCAATGGCTTCAAATATGTTATTAAATCCCAGATATTTGGCTACGCTTAGCTTTTGGGGTCGGTAAAAGAGTTTAGGGGTCTTTGCACTTTGGGCGATGGAGCCGTCTATGAGTACGCTGCAGTGGTGGCTGAGGACAAAGGCTTCTTGAAGATTGTGGGTGATGAGCAAGATGGTGAGCTCAAGCTCTTTTTGCAATCTTTGCAGCAGCTCCCACAACTCCTCTTTCAAAGAGGGATCTAAGGCGCTAAAAGGTTCGTCTAAGAGCAAGAGCTTTGGTTTTGCCGCCAAAGCCCGTATAAGGGCGACTCTTTGCCTCTCTCCGCCGCTGAGGTTTTTGGGATGGCGTTCAAGGAGCGGACGCAGACCGCTCAGGGCAAAAAGCTCATCCAAAAAGGCCGTATCTGGCGATTTCTTTTGGGCTTTGAGGGGATAGAGGATATTGTCTTTGACCCTCAAGTGCGGAAAAAGAGCCAGATGTTGCGGCACATAGCCAAAATTTCTTCTATTTGGCGGCAGATGCGTAATGGAGTTCTTTTGGACTTTGATCTCTCCTTGTTGAGGCGTTTTCAGGCCTAAAAGCAGATGCAAAAGCGTGCTTTTACCCGCTCCCGAAGGACCAAGAAGAGCGTGGGAGCGATGGGCTTGGATAAAGAGCCGATCGATGTGAAGGGTAAAAGGCCCTTGAGAAAATTTCAGATTCTCTATCTCTACCACTCGAGCCTGCCTAGCAGTTTTTTCGTTACAAACAAAGCCCCCAGCCCAAAAAGAAGCAGCAAAGCAATCAGCGCCACCGTACCTTTAATGTCGGCCATTTGGAGGTGGAGATAAATGGCAATGGGCAGCGTTTCGGTACGAAAAGGCATCGTACCGGCGAGGGTGAGCGTGGCTCCAAATTCGCCCAAAGCCTTAGCCCAAGAAAGGAGAGCGGCGGCGATGAGTCCTTGTTTTGCCAAAGGGAGCGTGACGCTAAGAAAAAGAAAACTTTTTGAGGCTCCAAGCACTTCGGCGGTCTTTTCTAGTTCTTCGTCCACCTCTTCAAACGCCGCTTTGGCAAATCTGGCCGCAACCCCCATAATCGTGACAAACTGAGCCAATACGATGCCCGCAAAGCTAAAGACGAAAGTGACAAAATGCTCTTGTATCCAGTTGCCAAGAGGGTTGTTAAAAAAGATTAGCAGTATTGCTCCAAGGGCCGCTGGTGAGACGATCATCGGAAATTCGAGCAAAGTATCGATGATCCCTTTACCCCAAAAGTCGTACCGAGCAAGGGCGTACCCGGCCGGGATGGCGAGGGCTAGAGCCAAAAGAGTAGCCAATGTGGCGGCAAATAGGGAGGTTTTGATGGCAAAGAGGATACGGGCGGAGGTAAGGCTTTGCCACATGGTATGAGGGTCAAAAAAGTATAGAATGGATAAAATAAGTCCCCCATAGAGCAGTAAAATCGTAAGGGCCAAGAGAATAAAAGCTCTTTTCACTGAAGCCACTCTTTTGGCGGATGATACAGGCCACCTACCGGCTTTTTGGCCCCTATGTAGGCTTGGGCCTCTTTTGGCGAGGCGAAGTAGTGGTATTTGGAGAAGATCTTTTGACCCTCGGAGGAGACGAGAAAATCTATAAATTTTTGAGCCAACTTTGGATGGTGAGAAAATTTTGAGATAGCGATGGGAATATAGCCGATACGCACGATCTCATTCGGTTTGAGGGGGATCGTTTCGATACGCTTAGGGTTCCAGTATGCAAAGACTCTCCAGCCTATGACCGCATCGGCTTGGCCAAGAGCCACGGCGTTGGCGGTTTTGGCACACGATCCCGTGTAACCTACGAGGTTTTTACGAAATTGCCTTTTTTGTTTGGGGGTAAAATTTTTTTCTACAATTTCGACGGCATAATCGCCAAGACATACCCCCTCAGGATTGGCGATAGCCACCTTGATACCGGGTTTGGTGAGGTCGCTTAGGGAGTGGATATGTTTTGGATTGCCTTTGGGGACATTGATGGCGGGCACCAAATAGACTACAATCTTCTCGCTTTTTGGATCCACGAGGCCTTGGGCTTTGGCGAGCTGCATATAGTCCGAGCTGCCCGGAAAGTAGAGATCGCCTTGGTGGGAGAGTTTCATCTGCGAGAGGACGTAGCCGCTGCCTCCAAAGAGCAAGTCCACCTTTATACCGGTCTTTTGCTCAAAGGCTTTTGCCGCCTCTTCTGTTGCCGGTTTGCTAGCACTCCCAGCAAAAACAAGCAGGCGATCTTGAGCAAAAAGCAGTGTAGCCAAAACTATCCATACAAATAGCTTCTTCACGATTCGCTCCTTTAAGGCAATTGTAGCACATTACTGGCCTACAAGTCCCAAGAGCGCCACCGCCAGTACGGGAGGCGTGATCACGAGCCCTACTTTCATATATTCTCCCCAGCCGATTTTGACCCCTTTGTTGGCCAAGACATGGAGCCACAACAGCGTGGCCAAAGAGCCGATGGGGGTCATTTTGGGTCCAAGATTGCAGCCTAGTATATTGGCATAGGCCAGATGGACGGCATGGGCGTGATCGAGGGCGATATCCATAATCATAATCGTTGGCATGTTATTCATCACCGCACTCAAAAGTGCGGCCAAAAATCCTGTACCATAGATGGCATGGAGCTGGCTTTGCGATTGTAAATATGAAATGATATTGGCGATTTGGTGTGTAAGGCCTGCGTTTTTGAGTCCAAAAACCACAATATACAGCCCGATACTAAACCATACCACCTGCCATGGAGCGATTTTGAGCGTCATGAGTGGCTTGACGGCTTTGAATCTCGCTCCTAATGCCAAAAAGAGCAGCGCTCCGCCAAGAGCGAAGATGGAGATGGGGATATGGTACAGATCGCCTATGAAATAGCCAAGAAGCAAAAGAGCCAAAAAAAGCCAACTGAGCCAAAACATCACAGGGCTTTTGATCGCCTCTTTTGGCTCTTTGAGGATAGAGATATCCACCTTTTGGGGGATACTTTTGCGAAAGTAGAGGTAGAGTACTGTAATGGAAGCGAGGATACTCAAAAGATTTGGCCAAAACATATGTTTGGCGTATTCCCAAAAGCCGATATGAAAGTAGTCTGCGGTGAGGATATTGGTCAGATTGGAGATGACTAGAGGATTAGAGGCGCTATCGCCTATAAATCCCCCGGCCATCACAAATGCAAAGAGTGCCTTGCGATCGAGTCGCAGCATCTTCATTTTTGAGAGCAAGATGGGCGTAAGGATCAGTGCCGCGCCGTCGTTGGCAAAAAAGGCGGCTACCACCGCTCCAAGGAGCAAGGAGTAGATGAAGAGCTTGGTGCCGCTACCGCCACTGAGCTTGGCCATCTTGAGGGCGGCCCACTCAAAAAATCCGATCTCATCGAGCACCATCGAAAGGATGATGATGCCGATAAAAGCCAAAGTGGCGTCCCAGACGATGGAAACCACTTCTAACACATCACTCCAGCTCACCACCCCAAAAGCCAAGGCGGCAAGAGCTCCAAGCATGGCGCTTGTACCAATCCGCAGTCCCTTTGGCTGCCAGATCACCAGCAAAAGCGTCAAAAAAAATATCGTCAGGGCTACTAGCATCATCAATCCAAATAGATTTGGATCTCTTCGGGATCCGGGACTTCGCCCATGGCGATGAGTGAGTCGTTGATCAAAAGGGCTGGCGTTTTCGTGACGCCGTATCGTACCATTTCGTTAAAATCTTGGCTATGGATGATTTTTGCGTAGACTCCTTTTTGGTCTATGGCTTTTTTTACGTTTTTCTCAAGCATGTGGCCCCTTTCGCAGCCCTTGCTCAAAATCTTGATCACCAAATAGCTTCTCCTCAATAACTGGTAATAACTCTCTTTTCATTTTTTGTGCAAGATCCAAAAAGGCCTCCAAGGGCTCTCCTTCTGGATCCTTGAAGCCTATATGGATCACCTTGGTTTTGGATGGATAGGTGGGACAGGACTCTTTTGCGTTGTCGCATACCGTCACCACCAGATCAAAATCTTCTCCCATCATCTCATCTATACTTTTAGAGCGGTAGGTATCTCTCCACGCTCCCTCTTGTTCCAAAACTTTTTTGGCGTTTGGATTTATTTCACCTTTTGGACGGCTTCCCGCACTTTTGGCTTCCACATTGGCAAGATAGCGATTGATAAGTCCCTCGGCTAAAATGGAGCGGCAGCTGTTGCCCGTACATAAAATTAAAACCTTTTTCATCTTCTACACTCCTTGGATGGTTGGGGGATTTGGATAGGCAACTGATTGATCCTCTCTAGGGCGCAAAGACGATAGCCATCAAGTTCTTGTTTAAGAGCGTAGTAGGTCCATCGCCCTACTCTTTTGCTCTCCAAAAAACCGGCATCTTTTAAAATTTTTAGATGTCTAGAGAGCCTCGATTGGATCATACCAAAGGAGTCTTGTAACTCACACACACACGATGGACCAAAATGCCATAAAAATTTTAGTAGTTTCACTCTCGTCTCATCGTACAACGCACCCGTAATGTGTAAAAACTCTTCCATTGCCACTCCTTGCGTATGTACTATAGCATAAATATATTAACAAATCAAGATATATTGATTGATGTTTGAGAGCGTCTCCATCACATTTGAATGGATAGAAGTAATCAAAATTTTAATGTTGTTCCAATGGTACTCTCGGTATAGTCTCCAAAAGGAGCAAGATGAAAAAGGCGTGTTTGGCATTTATGGAGCTGATCAAAAATGAAGATTTCTACGAAGCCCATGAGGTATTGGAGGATGTGTGGTTTCCTTATAGAAAATCCAAAGAGCCCAAAATTTTGGTGCTCAAAGGCTTTATCAACGCTTCGGTAGCGTTAGAACTCAATCGTTTGGGACGCAAGAAAAACGCACAAAAAGTGTGGGGTACATACGAGAAATACAAGGCTCTTATCCCTCGATGCGA
>WGAT01000095.1 GCA_015494715.1 Campylobacterota bacterium | reverse complement strand
TGAGTCTTTATTATTGGTATGTAGGCCTTATTAGCCTCTTCTTCTTGCCGCTGCTGTGGTTTTTTGATCCTAATCGTTTTGGACTGCTTTTTCTCTTTGGTTTTGCCATCTCCATAATGATCGGGATGCTGTATAAAATCATCCCCTTTTTGAGCTGGTTTCATATCAGCAGTCGAGGATTTTTCGATATGCCTACGATGAAAGAGATGATCGACGAAAAAAAGGCGCTGGTGCAGTTTGGTTTGCATCTTTTCGCTCTTATGGCCCTGCTCGTGTGGCCAAAAGGGGCGGCACCTTTTTTGGCACTCTCTTTTGGAATGCTTTTGTGGCTGCTTATGAAGCCCGTGCAAATCTACTTTGAGTACAAGAACAAGCCAAGCCCTTTGGAGAATTTTAAAACGAAAAATGTATGAACTTGAAAACTATTGGATTATCGGCGATGTACACGGATGTATGTTCACACTCGAAAAACTTATACAAAAACTGCCAAAAGAGGCAATCCCCATATTCATAGGCGATCTTGTAGACAGAGGCAACTTTTCCAAAGAGGTGATGGAGTTTGTGCTAGATAACGACTATCTGGCGGTATTTGGTAACCACGAATATCTCATGTTCAACTATATCCGTGACGCCATTTTTAAAGACAAGCATGCAATGTGGAGCCTCGATAGCGCCTATGGGGGAGATAAGAGCGTATGTTCATACAAAAATGATACAGATAAACTTCTTCGCCATATCAAATACATTGCCACGATGCCAAAGTATATAGAGATTGGCCGCTATTTTCTTACCCATGGATTTGGCCTGCCCTACTATAAACGAAAAGATAAGACAAACTGCCAAATGAGACTCTACACAAATCGCCTCGAAAATTTGGCATCCGATTGGGAAAATGATTGGGATAAGTATCCACTTGTCAATATTTTTGGCCATACGCCCTATGAAGAGGTTTTGTTTGGCCCAAACTATATCGGTATAGATACGGGCTGTGCCATGGGGGGCAAGCTCAGCGCTATACAGCTTGATACACACAAATGTATAAGCGAAGCAACGGACAAAAAAGATATTTAACAAAAAGTGCTCCACTCCCGCAACAGCTTAAAAGGGTACGGATAAATCGTATCGTTTTGGTATCGGACAAATCCATACTCCAAAAGTGCAAAATACCACTCTTTATAACTACTCAATTTGCGCATAATCGGCGTAGTGGCGATTTTCCTTGGTATCGGATCGATTGAATGGACAAAATAGTATCCCTCCTTGTTCCACCAAATATTTTTGAGATAAAAAAACTCCCCCTCTTTTGAACGAGAACCATACCACCCTAAACTTAAATCATAAGAATCCAGTAGACGCTGCAACGCTGCGGTGCATTTTTTGCCAAGCTTGGCGCTCAAAGCTTGCGGCGACATCTCCTCTTTGATCCACTTGGCAAAAACTTCCTCTTTATGGGGACAAAATTGAAGAGCCGCCTTGGCAATACTCTTTTTTTGCGATTTTTCCAAAGTGATAAAACGCTTCATCGCTTCTTCTTTTTGGATTATTTTTTCTATATCGGGAAGAGGCTTTAGATAAGTATCGTAGATTAAGACCTCTTCGTTTCTCTCCTTGTCCACACATACACCATACAGATCGCCGTTGGTAAAATATCGAGCGTATTGCGAGGGGACCTCTTTAGAAAAGCTCAGCGCCCCCTCTTTATCTATTTGCAGCGCTATTGGGCGGCCAGACTCCTCTTTGGAGACAAAAAGGATATCTTGACCTATCCATAGATCTTTTGGTATTTTTTTGCGAAATATAAAATCCTTAAGCGCCAACTCTTTTAATACGACTCGCAAAGAGATATTGGGATTTTCTTCTAAAGTTTTGAGGGTTAGGGCCTGCGTGGGGGATTGGCCATAACGCTTTTTGATTTGAGGGTATGGGTCTTGGAGCGATTGCTCTTGATAGTGCTGAGAGTCGTGAACCAAAAAGATAAGAGGCTCTTCTCCCTTGGGCTCACCACAAAAGACCTCTCCTCCAAGGTCTTGAATGAAATCCCTTACAAAAGCCACGGATTCTGGCTTTTGGGTATAGTCGAGTATACAAACAGGTTTTTGTAAAGTATAATCGATAAGGCGCCACATATCCTCTTTAATCTTTTTAGGGCTCTTTGTCCTATGCTCGTAAAATCTTCTTTTTTGAAAAGTACACGAGGCGTACTCTTTGGTAAAAACCTCAAAGCGTTTGTAGATGTGGGCAAGAACGCCAAGCTTGGTAGAGGCAAAAGTACGCTCATCGTAAAAAGGAACGAGTATTCGTCTGGAGCGATATGGCGATTTAAAATAGTAGTGCTCTGGGCTTTTGTGCAAAGAGGGGAACAAAAAAGCGCCCTTTTTTTCATATGGAGCATATTTTGTAAAAATTTTTTTGCCAAGTCTACGCCCTCTAAAGAGGCTTCTAGAAAATAGTTTAAGATAGGTTGTCGTATCCTCTTGCTCTATATCCAAACAGACGACCGCTAAAATATCGCCTCCCATCTTTTGCGCTACTATTTTGTTCAATCCTCCATGAAAAACCCCTATATCTTCATATCCGAGTACATAAGGCAACATCCGTACAAAAAGCTTGGCAAGATAGGCTTTGGGCAGATCCTCCAGCTCTATAGCCTCTATAGGCTCAGATAGGATCGTTTTTGGAGTGACGAAAAAGAGTAAATTTTTGTGCCTATAATAGGCGATGGCCTTGGCCTTTTGAAGGACTAAACGCAAAGCAGCATCTAAACTTCTTTTGTTTGAGACTCGCAAGAGAAAAAAATTAAAATCTTTTTTTAGACTGTTTTGGTTGAACTCTATTTGTATCTCATTGGTGGTTATGTAACAATCCATTCAAAAAGCTCCTTTTTAAAATTACCCCAAAAAAGGGAATCGACACTTTTGGATTCAAAATCAAAAAGGGCATGTAACGAGACGATGGCGGCCTCTTTGAGATTTCTTGCCATTTGACCTGTTATGGTATAAAGGCTATATCCCCCTTTTTGAGCACAAGCGTTTACGAGCAATACTTTTTGGATCTTTCTTTCTTGCATCTTGGCTATCGTCTTTTCAAGCAGTTGATGAGAGAGAGAGTGATTATAGATCGTTTGATCAGAAAAACACTTAAAATCGAAATAGGTACGGCCATATCTGGCGTCAAATATTTCGTACTCATACTCCTCCAACTCTTGAAGCTCTAAACCAAAATGGGCAAAAAAGCTCTTACTCGCCTCCTCCCCCAAAGCTCCTTGATAGATATTGTTAAACACCACGGGAACCATCAAAAAACTCCCTTTTTTCCATCGTGTGGCATACCCTTTTTGTTCAAACCACGCTCGTACTATGCCAATTTGCATCAACATCTCCAAGGTTTTTGGACAAACACAACGCGAAGTCTGAAAATTTCCATACAATCCAATGGAACGAATATCTCCCTCCACCTCACCCTCATAGATATACCCTTTGCTCTTTTTGGGCATCTTTTCATAAATTCTTGTGGGCATAATCCCCACAAACGCATGCTCTTGGTTTGGCAAAAGGATCTCTTCCAAACTATCAAGAGAGGGATTAGTCAAAACGATTTGGCGCAAAGTCACCCAGTCTTGAACCGCTTTTTTTCTTTTCCACCTCTTTTGAGATCTCATCTCCTCCAAAAGAGCCTCAATCTCTTGACGCATCTCGATATTTTTCACCCCCACGCTCTTGGTAAGAAAATCCAAAGGATCAAAGGGGGAGTGAGAATCGGTCGATCTTTCCTGAGCACTTTGGACCACTGCCCTAAACTCGTCGGTATACACGCCCCGCTTAAAAGCGGAGGTATGGCCAAAAAAGCTCAAATGCTCGGTAAAATAGTCATCCAAAAAGAGATACATATGGGCGTTTTTATACGCTTTTCTATTGAGTCTGCCAAGGGTTTGTATGACGATGCGGACTACTTCGTAAGAAAGGATATTGGGCAAATACTCCTCGAAAAAAGCGTGGATGGTGTTGATGGTGCAAAGACCGCGGCTTTTTTGTATGATTGCGGTAATATCTCGCTTCTTCCTTTGATGCAGCTGGTTTAGATAATTTGTCGCATCTATAAATTTTTCTGGACACTGGACATAATCTTTGGCGTAATTATAGGCGTTGAGATATAAAAAAAGATCCTCTTTATAATCCTTGGCCGAATCGAAAAAATAGGTAGGTTTTTCCAAATAGATGCCGTCTATATCTTTAAAATAGTTTTTGACACCCCTCTTTCCCGTACAGCACACATCTCCTTTTTGTAAAAGTTTGGGATCAAAAGCATGCTCTATATTGATTCCCTCCATAAGAGATTTGTATGTAGTAACGACAAACTGCTCGGACATGCTCTTGATCTCTTTCTCCCGCTGCCGATACCCTTGCGTATCAACCAACAACACAATTTTTTCTAACTCCTCTTTATCCACTTGACTTATGAAAGCCACGATATCGAGGACCTCTTTTAAGATCTCCTCCATTCCCCCTATTTTATTGCCAAAATAGAAAAAAGAGCGCATTCTCCCCAGCTCTCTTTCTTGCAAGAAAAAAAGAAGCAAATAAACAAGCAAGGCGGTGCGGTACGAATCGTATCCTTGCATAAAAGCGCCTTGTATCCTCTCTTCCAAAATCATTATAGATTTTTCATCCAATCCAAAATCCATACCTATGTTTGTTATCATCCCAAGATAAGCTTGGGCACTCATTTGAGGGAAAAATCGCACATGGTAATCGATCTCTTTTTTGCCAACCACTCCCATTTTTTTAAGATAGTCTTGAAGCTCCTCTTTTTGAGCCTCACTCATTGTATGCACTCTCGTACCAAGCTTTTTTTGCAGATACCTAAGATTAAAGTTGTGCGCGATCGCCTCGATAGCGGCGGTGGCCGAGATCCCTATGACAAGATTTCTCTTTGTCAAATGAAAGAGCAAAAATTCCGGTGTCAACGCCACATTATGGTACTTTAAAAAGATATCTTCGCGATGAGTGGAAGATTCTTGGAGAAAAAAAAGAGAGTACCCTCTATCCCAAAAATCGTTGGTTTTATCTCTGCGAAGCTTTTGAGGCCCATGGATATTGTAAGAAAGAATTCGATCGTAGAGTTTTTCTTGGGTAGGCTGAGTATAGTTGAAGCGATAAAACAGGGTGCTTAAGGCCTCGTTTTTTTCTATTTGCTCCTTTATGGCCAAAGGACTTTGCAAATAATGCCTCATAGCGCTGTCAAAAAATCTTGGAGCCGATCTATCCAAAGCGTACTTGAGTCTATTGGCCAACGCTATGAGTGAAGAGATTTTGGGATCACTGCTATCTAAAGCCACTATTTTATTCATCTCCTCATCCTCATAAAACTTTATACCCAATCGTCCCGAATATTTGGACAAGATCAAATCCCCATCCGCCAACATAAAAGCCTTGCGTCCTCTCTCCCCCAAGCCGTTATGAATGGGATAGGAGAGTTTGTATGTTTCTAGCAGCTCTTCAAGATACTCCCCAAAATCTTTATAAAGAGCTTTTATCTTTTCCACGCTGGGCGGCTTGTTTAACAAAAGGCCTTGGGCTACGAGTTTAAATTCTTGAATGAGATTTTCTTCCCTTTGCTTTTGAAGCAATATCTGTCCCATCGTCCGCTTCAAAGAGTCAAACTCATCAAAAAACAAGACGCTCTCTTTCGTAGTGGTCAAAAAACTCTCTTTTGACAAAAGGGTATGGTATCCGACCATAAACTTGTGAATATTTACAAAAATACTGGAGTACTCCGACAAATAAAATGTGGGAAAAATGGCTTTTAACCACGCTCGATACTCTTGTAAGATTTGCGTAATATTCTTGCCCTCTTTTATCTCAGAGCGTACCTCGCCTCTTATGATCTGGCGTAGCTCTCGTATTGACTCATTGAGATAGGATTGATGGAGGGAGGAAATCGTGCTTTGCTCAAAAGTTTTCAAAAAAGCAAAGCGCTTTTTTATCTCTTGCAAAGGCGTACGGCACCACTGCGGCACTTGTCCAAAAATCTCTTGAAATCTTTGGCCAAAAATAAAATCGGCCATCATATCTATTTCGCTTTTTAAATAGAGACTTTTTTCTTTTTGCCTAGAATCGCAATGGGCCATAAACTCCTTATAAGCCGAGTGGACGGTACTTTTTTTGGTGCTAATATATAAAAATTTTTTATCGAAAGTCTTGGCCATCAAAGAAGCGATTTCGTATGTCTTTCCGGCACCGGTAGGAGCCTCCACGATCCAAAGGGCTTTAGATTGACTGCGTACGGCGTAGGCAAATATCTTTGCGAGGGGGTTTTGCACCACAAAAGGAAGCTCTTGTTGCATACTATCTCTTTCTTAAGCGCTTTGCAAATCCAAAAAGCAGCCAATCTCTTAAAGATTTAAAAGCGAGTCGATCTATTCATTGAGCAGCTGACAAACTCAAAAATTCTCATCCACCAAAGCGCAGAGGATGTGGCCTATCATGATGTGCATCTCCTGGATGCGGGGAGTGTCGTGTGCGGGAACTACGATCGACGCATCGCACAGATCCTTGATCCGCCCTCCATCCTTGCCCAAAAGGCCTATTGCTTTGCACCCTTTGGCTCTTGCCACCTCCACGGCACGCAACACGTTCTCACTCTCGCCACTAGTGGAAATGGCTATCAATATATCGCCCGCATTGGCCAAAGCCTCTACCTGTCTGGCAAAAATCTGCTCGAAGCCGTAATCGTTGCCTATAGCAGTCAGTGCCGATGTATCGGTGCTTAGAGCCACGGCGGGCAAGCCTCTGCGCTCTTTTTTGAATCTTCCCACCAGCTCCGCCGCAATATGCTGAGCGTCCGCCGCACTGCCGCCGTTGCCGCACAGCAGTATCTTCTTTTCGTTTTTAAGTGCCTCGATCATCATCACACCGGCGGTATAGATATGAAATCTCAGCTCCTCCCATACCCGCTCGAAAGTCTTTTGGTGCTCGAGCATCTGCTTTTCAATCATCTCTAACATTGTCGCATCCTTTCTATGATGGAAGTGGTGCTTTTGCCCGGCACGAAATCGATGAGCCTCGTCTCCTTGGCGATATCGCTGCCCACCACCGCTTTATCTTTATAGTCGCCCCCTTTGACCAAAATATCGGGCCGCACTCTTTTGATCAGCTCATAGGGGGTGTCCTCGTCAAATATCACCACATAATCCACAGCCTCTAGGCTCGCTAGCAAATAGGCTCTGTCGTACTCGGGATTGACGGGGCGGCTGGGGCCTTTGAGCCGCCGCACGCTTCTATCTGCGTTGACTCCCACGATCAGCACGTCTCCCAAAGCCTTGGCCTGCTCCAAATAGCGTACGTGGCCAAGATGCAAGATATCGAAACAGCCGTTGGTAAAGACGATTTTTTTACCCTTTTGCCGCAAATGATCGGCAATTCGCTCGATCTGCTCGAAACTTTTGATAAACTCCTCGGCACTGGCTTTGTGCAGGCTTCGCTCATACTCCTCTATCTCTTCCAAAGTGGCCGTGGCGGCTCCTACCTTGCCCACCACGACCCCGGCGGCAAGATTGGCAAATTTGGCAGCTTCGACCAAACTCATCCCACAAGCCACACCATAACCCAAAGCTGCTAGCACCGTGTCTCCCGCTCCCGTCACATCGTAGACCTCTTTAGCTAAAGTAGGAATACGGCTCATCTGCTTTTCAAAGATCGCCATGCCCTCTTCGCTCAAGGTTATCAGCAGCTGCTTGAGATCTAGCTCTTTTTTGAGCTTTTCACCCGCCTCTTCCAAACTCTTCTCGTCATCGATCACCATCCCGCTCGCCTCTTGCGCCTCTTTTTTGTTGGGTTTGAGCAGCGTAGCCCCTCTATACTTGGCAAAATCCCTTTTGGGATCGACGAAGACGGGGACTGGCGAGTGGCGGATGATATGCTGGGTCAGTTCATATGTCAGCAGTCCCTTGTCGTAGTCTGAGAGCAGCACGAGATCGTACTCCTTTGCCACCTCGTCGAAGCGCTCTTTGAGCCATCGCTGGGTGGAGGATGAGATCGGGCGCTTCTCCTCTCTATCCACCCGTACGATCTGCTGGTTTGCAGCGATTACCCGTGATTTTTGAGTGGTGGGTCGATCCTCTTTGGCCAAAATGGCTTTGGCTTTTTGGCCAAGACGCTCTTCTAGCCACTGACCAGCTGCGTCTTTGCCTACAAGCCCTATCACCCCCACTTCAGCCCCCAAGGCCAAAAGGTTGTTGACCACGTTGCCGGCACCGCCCAAAACCTTTTTTTCTTGCTGGACATCCACTACTTGTACGGGAGCTTCGGGACTGATGCGATCGCAAGAGCCAAAGAGGTAGTGATCCACCATCAAATCGCCGATCACCAATATCTTTGGCTTCACGCTATCTCTTCTTCGTAGATTTTTTTGATATAGGGAATATCGGCTCTGATCCCCTCTTCCAAAGAGTACTTTGGCTCGTATGCCAGCTCTTTTTTGGTGGACTCGATATCGGCCTCGGTAAAAAACTGATACTGCTTGACATAGGGATTTGGGATATATTCGTACTCTCGCTCGATCCCCAGCTCCTTGCATAGGATATCCACGATATCTTTGAAGCTTCTAGCTTTACCGGTACCTACATTGTAGACGCCGCTTTTTGTAGCCATTGCGGCTTTGAGATTGGCTTGGATCACGTCCTCTACATAGATAAAGTCTCGCTTGATCTTATCACTTCCCTCAAAAAGTCTTGGCCGCTCACCCCGCAGCAGCTGCAATCCAAACTGCAGCACCATCGAAGCGGTCTTTTGCTTGAAGTACTCCCTAGGGCCATAGACGTTGAAGTATCTGAGCCCCACAGCTATTACATCCTCTTGGCTTCTGGCTAGATGATCCATCGCCAGCTTGCTGTAGCCATAGACGTTGGCCGGCGCTTCGTGACCTACTTTGTGGGGAGCCGGCAGCTTGCCATAGACCGCCCCGCTGCTGGCATAGATCATCTTGGCCCCATGGCGTTTGGCCAGATCCAAAAGATCTTTGAAAGCGTTGAGATTGGTGCGCATCACCCGCTCTTGATCTTGAGCGGTAGTGTCGCTGATGGCCGCTTGATGGAAGATATAGTCAAATCTAAAATCCTCCAGTCGCTCTAAATCTTTTGGGTTATTGATATCGCCGCAGATCACCTCGCCTCTAAAATCCAAAAGATTTTTGAAGTGTCCAAAGCTTATTAGATTGCCGTTTTCAAAACGCTCCTGACTGCGAAATTTATCAAAGACCACTACCTTGGCTTTTGGATAGTGCTCCTGGAAATGGTGGGCTAGATTCGAGCCGATAAAGCCAGCTCCTCCCGTTATGAGAATCGCTTTGTCATCAAACATCTACTCCCTTTATTTAGAAACTCTTTTTAATACATTCTCATAAATATTTTCTCTTTTTGCAATCATCATAAAAACTATCACACTTTTATCCACAATTTCATAAATGATCCTATATTCGACTCTATTTTTCCTAAAATGATAGGAATAAAATTTTGAAAGCTTTCCTTTGAGTGTTGGATAGCTATAAGGATCCTTGGCAATATTGTTAATATGAATTTCTTTGATTTCTTGAATGAGTTGGCGATCGATCTTTTTTAAATCACTCTTTATTTTAGGATGAAACCTTTTCTCAAATATCATCAAAGATCTCTTCTTCTTTTAGAAGCTTTACTTTTTTTTGTTTTAGCTCTTTTTCACGCTCAAGAAGCTCTTTTTCTATCGCTTGTTCAAAAGAATCTTCATAGTCTATTTTGACTACTTCCTTTGGCATCAAGCTAAGAAATTCTATAAATCTTTTAAGATATCTATCATTCACTTCTATTTTCAAAATTGCCATGACTATTTCCTTTTATAATCTTTATTGTATCAAAAAGCGAGCGTATCTCACCTTTTGGCTCTAAGAGAATAGTGTTTTTTATGCCCGCTCTTTTGGCTGCTTCGATGTCGCTTGGTTTATCCCCTATCATCCAAGAGCTGACCGCATCGATAGAGTGCTCTTTGATAGCTTGCAAGAGCATACCGGGCCGTGGCTTGCGGCAGTCACATCCTTGCTGTGGATGGTGAGGGCAATAATAGATGGCATCGAGCCGCACCCCCTCCTTTTCCAAACGCTCTTGCATCCAAGAGATGAGCTTTTTAAAATCCTCCTCGCTATAGTATCCTCGTCCGATGCCAGATTGGTTGGTGACGAGGATGAGCTTGTATCCCAAAGATTTAAAATGGCACAAAGCTTCAAAAACCCCGGGTACGAAATGAAAATCTTCAATTTTGTGCACATAGCCCAAATCCTCGTTGATTACCCCATCCCGATCTAGAAATATAGCTTTAGCCACCCTGATCCTTTATTTTTATTCAAGAAAAGTTAGATTATAATTAAGTGTATTTTATCAAATCTATAATGGAGGTAAAAGATGAAAAGACTTGCAGTTTTGACACTTGCAGCTGCTACTGCAGTAACTTTGATGGCGGCGGACGGCGCTACACTTTACAAAAAATGTGCCGGATGCCATGGTCCTCATGGTGAAAAGAAAGCTCTTGGCAAATCTGCCGTGATCAAAGGATGGCCAAAAGAGAAGATCATTGAAGCTCTCAAAGGCTATAAAGCTGGTACGAGAAACGTACACGGAATGGGCGCTTTGATGAAGGCTCAAGTAGCGACTCTTAGCGATGCAGATATCGAAGCGATCGCCGATTATCTTTCCAAGCAATAAGCTAAGGGGCCTTGTGCCCCGACTATTATGGAAATACTCAAAAATCCGGCGCTTCCTCAAATCATCATCTGGTTTTTGCTGCCTATCCTCATAGGAGTACTTTGGTATCTTTTGGATAAGCAAAACAAAAAAGACCTCTAGTTTGGCATAACCCGTCTATCTTTTCGCCGTTTTTCCAAGGCACGCTTTTTCTTCTCTTCCATCATCACGGCATCCCTAAGCTCTTCTTCCCCGTCAAACCTCGCCCCATCCAAAAACTTGTCCGTATCGTCAAACTGCCCAGTTTTCAAACCCCAAATGAGGGCAAACAGCCCAAAAGCTCCCAGCAAAGTGGAAATAAATATCATCATCGCAATCACCCAAGCATCCATACTCACACCTTAAAAAATTTTATTCTCATCGAGTTGCCTACCACCGTCAAAGAGCTAAGGGACATGGCAAGCGCCGCAAACAAAGGATTGACATACCCCATCACTGCCAGCGGTACGGCGATCACATTATACAAAAGTGAGAGGGCCAAGTTCTCCTTGACGGCCAAAAAGACCCGTCTGCCAAGACGAATGGCCTCATAGATTTTGATCGGTTTCTCATCCAAAAGCACCACATCACTAACGCTGAGCGCTATATCGGCACCACTGCCCATCGCAATGGCGATATCGCTGCATGCTAGCGCAATAGCGTCGTTGATCCCATCACCTGCCATAATGACGATTTTACCCTTTTGATGTAAATGGTCGATAAAGGCGCTTTTGTCTTGGGGCAAGAGTTTGGCTTTGACATTTTCGATGCCTACCTGTTTGGCTACTTTGCGAGCCGTTCGCTCGTTATCACCCGTAAGCATCCATACATCCAACCCCATCTCTTTTATCTTGCCAATAGCATAGGCCGCCCGCTCTCTAAGCTCGTCGCTTAGCTCATAAAGAGCTGCCAGCTTTCCATCGATCGCCACGGCAAAGACGGAGTTTTCTCCCTCGTATTTGACATCGATACCCCGCTCTTTCAAAAACTCCACACTCCCCCCGACCACTTGCTTGGTATCGATAGTAGCCTCCAACCCTTTGGCCTTGATCTCCTTGATATCTTTTATCGGCAAAAGTTTGTCGAAGCCCCGCTTTTTGCAATACTCCCACACTCCTCGGCTGATTGGGTGATTGGAGTGCTCGGTCAGGGTATAGACGATATTCTCGTCAAATTCCCCAAAATACTCCACTCCAACGACACTTGGCTTCCCTTTGGTGATGGTGCCGGTTTTGTCCAGCACCAGCGTATCGGCTTTGGCAATGGTCTCCAAAAAGCCGGCCTCTTTAAACAAAATCCCTCGCTTCAAGGCTTCTCCCACACCCACCAGCGTCGCCATCGGCGTAGCCAACCCCAAGGCACAAGGACATGCGATCACCACCACGCTGATCGCCACGATCAAAGCGGTCTCAAAAGAGCGGGTATGCCAGTACCAGCCTATAAATGTCAGTAATGCGATAGAGAGAATCGCTAGACTAAAGTAGCCGCTGATCTGATTGGCCAAACGCTCCAGATAGGGTTTTTTGGCGATGGACTCCTCGAGGAGGTCTGCGATGTTGGAGAGCAGCGAGGTAGAAAAATCTTTGGTGGCTTTGTAGCGAATAACAGAATCGAGGAGGATCGAGCCGCTGAGTACCTCGTCACCCACCTTTTTATAGACCGGTTCGCTCTCTCCTGTGAGACTGCTCTCATCGAAGCTCCCCTCCCCGCTTACAATCACGCCATCGATCACCACCTTTTCACCGGGCTTGATCTCGATGATGTCCCCCACTTCCACATTCTCCACGCTCACCAGCGCCTTTTCATTGTCCCGCACTACCACCACTTCGGTAGGCAAAGAGCCTAGGAGCGAGTCGATGGTATCGACGGCTTGCTTTTTGCTAAGCACCTCTAGGTATTTACCCACCAGCACGAAAGTGATGATCATCGTCACCGAGTCGAAATAGACCTCCCCCGTGCGGGTGATCATGGCGTAGATGGAGTAGAGATAGGCAAGCCCAGCCCCCGTGGCCACCAAAAAGTCCATATTGATAAAGCGGTTTTTGAGGCCGTAGTAGGCCCCACGGAAAAAGACCCAGCCGCTGTAAAAAAGAGTAGGCGTAGCCAGAGCGAACTCGGCGATATTGAGGATGTTTTTGATATCTTCTCGCATCCCGGTAAAAAAGCCCACATACTGGGCGATGGCGATCCACATGATATTCATCGTAGCAAACACGGCCAGTAAAATCCTAGCATAGTAGTCGCGCCGCTGCTTGAGGGCTCTTTCTTCTTGCAAGGCCGGATCATAGGGGTAGGCGTTGTAACCGATGGAGCGGATGGTCTGGATGATCTGAGAGAGGCTGATCTCCTCTGGATCCCACACCACTTTGGCTTTGTTGTTGGTGTAGTTGATGCTGGCCTCTATGACGCCCGGGGTCTTGTGGAGCACTTTTTCATTGAGCCACACGCAGGCCGAGCAGTGGATCCCCTCGATGATGAGATGGATCTCTCTTAGACCATCTGGACGCTCCTTGACATAGCGCTTGGTAAAGCCCTCCAGATCGAACTTCTCCAGATCCTCGCCCACCTCTTTGGCAGGCTCTAGGGCTTGATCGCCTAACTTATCATAAAAACTATCGAGGCCTTCGGATTTAAGCAGATGATAGACCCCTTGGCACCCTTTGCAGCAAAAGTAGCGCTTTTGCCCATCGATTGTCTCTTCTATCATCACATCTTTATCAAACTCCAGCCGACAATGATCACACTTTACTTTAGACAAAAGACCCCTTTGCTTCGATTTTTGTATATTTGGTGATATGGCGCCACCAAGCCGTGCATAGCGATGTAGACACCCCTTTGGCCAAGCAGCCTCGCCGATGCGATGGCAAGCGTCAAGTTGGCACTCGCTTCTGTTGGATCGATGCTAAAAGGCACCATCGCCCCAGTCAACACCACCAGCCTATCATCGAGATGTTTGGCCAAAAATTTAGCACTCAGATCCATCGTATCGGTCCCGTGGACGATCACCACAGGGCCATCTGTGTTTCGCACAGCCTCCAAAAGCTCACGGCGATCGGTGTCGGTAAATTCCAAGCTATCTTTATAGATAAGACCTCGCACCTTTATATCTTGGCAGCTCTTTTTGAGATACTCTTCTACTGCCCTATTGTCTTTTGGGACGATCAGCTCCCCTTTGATAGGATCGTAGCGCTTGTTGAAGGTTCCGCCGGTATTGAGTATAATCACGTCACACCTTGAAGGATGAAAATGGATGAGGTTATTATATACGTTTTTGT
>WGAT01000094.1 GCA_015494715.1 Campylobacterota bacterium | reverse complement strand
CGACGATATCGGCTATCCGGTGCTGGTGCGACCAAGCTATGTGCTGGGTGGTCGAGCGATGCGGATCGTCTACAACGAAGAGGAGCTCAAAGCCTATATGCAAGAGGCGGTCAAAGTGAGCCACGACTCTCCCGTGCTCATAGACAAATTTCTCGATCATGCCATCGAGCTGGATGTGGATGCGATAAGCGACGGCCAAAACGTCTATCTGGGCGGGATCATGCAGCATATCGAAGAGGCCGGCATCCACTCGGGCGATAGTGCTTGTAGTTTGCCAAGCGTGACGATCGATGAGAAGATACTCAAAGAGGTGGAGACGCAGACTAAAAAGATCGCCTTGGGTCTTGGAGTCAAAGGGTTGCTCAATATCCAGTACGCTATCTATAAAGATGAGGTCTATCTCATCGAAGTCAACCCAAGGGCTTCGAGGACGGTGCCCTTTGTGAGCAAGGCCACGGGCATCCCTATGGCCAAGGTGGCTACGAGGGTGATGTTGCGAGGCGATCTCAAAGAGGCACTGGAGTTTTATGACGAGTATGATGTGCTGGACTACTCGGGCGAGATCTTCAAGCCACGCCTCAAAAACCATATTAGCGTCAAAGAGGCGGTCTTTCCATTCAACAAACTTCCCGGAGCCGATCTGCTTTTGGGGCCTGAGATGAAATCCACTGGCGAAGTGATGGGTATAAGCGAAAGCTTTGGGGAGAGTTTTGCCAAGGCGCAGTTTGCCGCAGGCAATAAATTGGCAATCTCTGGCAAACTCTTTTTATCATTGAGCGACTTTGATAAGCCGCATGCCGCCCAACTTGCTAGGATGTATAAAGATCTAGGCTTTGAGATCGTGGCTACGAGGGGGACGCACGAAGTCCTCAAAGCTGCGGGTGTGCAGAGCCAATTGGTCTTAAAGATCAGTGAGGGACGGCCAAATATTGAAGATATGATCAAAAACGGCGAGATTGCCATGGCGATCAACACCAGCGATAATCGCACCAGCAAAAGCGACGCCAAAAGGATCCGTCAACAGGTACTTCGCCATCAGATCCCCTATTTTACCACCATATCCGCCGCCAAGGTAGCGGCCGAGGCGGTAGCTAGTCTGAAGAAAAAAGAGCTCACCCCAAAAGCTTTGCAAGATTACTTGAGCCAGTGATGGACCCTCGTCGTCTCTATCTAGCCCAAACCGATACGACGGTGGGCTTTTTGAGTCAGGATAGTGTCCTTTTGGCCAAAGTCAAAGATCGCCCCTCCACTAAACCCTTTTTGATTGAAGTGGCAAACTCGCAAGAGCTTCAAAACTTTGCCCGCGTCCCGAACAAATGGAAAAATGTAGTCCGCCGCTTGGCCCGTGCCACTTTTGTCTATCCCAACGGCCAAGCTGTGCGGGTAGTCAAAGAGGAGTGGCACCTACGCTTCTTGCGCCGTTTTGGCTGGATGTACTCCACCAGTGCCAATCCAAGCGGTCGAAGTTTTGATGAGCGGTGGGCAAGAAGCCAAGCCGATGTGGTGGTGGAGGATTGGCGAGGACTTTTTGCGGGTGAGCCCTCTCATATCTATAGACTTGGTAATGAAAGAATCAAGAAGCTGCGCTGAGTGGATCCTCATCCCTATGGGGCTTCCAGCATTCGTTGAAAAATTTGTTCTCGCTTTTTAAGACCTCCTCGGGACACTTTTGGATGATATTTTTGGCCCACTCTTCGATTTTTTTGGCCACTTCATCCCCCCACCGCATAAAAATGGCTCGCTGGTAGTCCTCTTGGGTGTAGACTCTATTACCTACAAATGGCAGGCCATCGAGAGCTTGGAGTTTGAAAAGAGCGAAGGTAGTATCGTCGAGCTCTTTGGTGGGAAACTTTTTTTGCAAAAACTCCCTCTCTTTTGCCGTTCGTCCTCTGTAAGAGAGATTTTTGAAAATGGCGTATTTGGTGGCCTCGGCGATACCGATCGCTTCGGCCAGCGGCTCATCATAGCCTAAAGCCAAAGCCCGATATTTTTGCAATGCCGCCATTTTGGGGAAGCGGTTGATAAACATATGAGCTCCTTTGGTCGGTAGTGTCGATTAAAGTATAATATCAAAAACTAAAGAGGAAGAGCGTGATCAAAAAGCTTGTACAAGAGCGAATACTTATTATCGATGGAGCGATGGGGACGCAATTGCAGGCCAAAGCCAAAGAGATACCCCAGTCTGCCTGGGAAAGTAAAGAGGGGTGTAACGAGCTGCTCAACCGAACAGCCCCAGACATCATCCGATCCATCCACGAAGCCTATGCCAAAGCGGATGCCGATATCATCAAGACAAACACTTTTGGGGCGATGCCTTGGGTACTGGAGGAGTATGACCTGGCCAGCGAAGCCTACGATCTGACCAAAAGAGGGTGCCAGCTGGTCAAAGAGGTGTGCGAGAAGTACTCTATACCGGATAAACCTAGATTTTGCGCTTGTAGTTTAGGGCCCGGGACGAAGCTGCCAAGCCTAAACCACATCGACTATGATGAGATGTACGAGGGATATGCCCAGTGCGCCAAAGGGGCCAAAGATGGGGGAGCCGATATCTTTTTGCTCGAAACCTGCCAGGATCCTTTGCAGATCAAGGCGGCGATCCACGCTTGTCAAGACATAGCACCCAAAATCCCCATCATGGTGAGTGTGACCATCGAGCAGACCGGCACCATGCTCATTGGCACGGACGCCGCTACGATCGCCACGATTTTGGAGCCTTTTGATATCTTCTCTTTGGGCTTTAACTGCGGTACGGGCCCTGACATGATAGAGCGTCATCTACAAACCCTTAGCCAAGTGTGGGATAGACCTATCAGTGTGCACGCCAATGCGGGTCTGCCCCAAAACAGAGGCGGCTACACCTACTACCCCATGGGGCCAAAGGAGTTTACCGAGCTGGAGGCCAAGCTCACCAAATATCCGGGCGTGGCGATGATAGGGGGGTGCTGCGGGACGACGCCACAGCATATCAAGGCTCTTAGCGATGCGGTCAAGGGCAAGAAGCCCCTCCCACCGCAAGGAAGCCAGCCAAGATCACTGGCCAGCCTCTTTGAGACCAAAGCCTTGCACCAAGAGCCGCCACCCTTTTTGATGGGGGAGCGCTCCAACGCCACGGGGAGCAAGGCCTTTCGAGAGCTTTTGCTCAAAAGCGACTACGAAGGGACGCTCAGTGTGGCTCAGCAGCAGGTGCGAAGCGGGGCCCATGGGCTCGATGTAAGCGTAGGGTTTGCCGGACGGAACGAGACCAAAGATATGAAAGAGGTGATCAAGCTCTACAACGAAAAGATCCCGATCCCTCTCATGCCAGACTCTACCCAAGTACCGGCACTGGAGGTGGCCCTCAAACACATAGGCGGCCGCCCTATCATCAACTCCGCCAACCTCGAAGATGGTATCGAGAAGTTTGACAAGATCTGCTCTTTGGCCAAACGCCACGGAGCGGCGCTGGTGCTGCTCACCATAGACGAGGAGGGGATGGCCAAGACCAAGGAGAAAAAGTTGGCGGTGGCCGAGCGGATGTACGAGCGAGCCGTCAATCTCCATGGGCTGAATCCTGGCGATCTGGTCTTTGACCTGCTCACATTTACCGTAGGAAGCGGTGAGGAGGAGTACCAAGACGCCGCTATCCAGACCATCGAAGCGATCAGGGAGTTGCGTCAGCGCCATCCGGAAGTGGGAGCTGTGCTAGGGGTCTCCAATATCTCCTTTGGTCTGGAGAAGCACGCCAGAGAGTATCTCAACAGTGTCTTTTTGCACCACTGCGTCCAAGCGGGTCTGACGATGGCCATCGTCAATGTCAAAAACCTCATCCCCTACCATAAAATCAGCGAGGAGGATCGAGAGGTCTGCGAGGATCTGCT
>WGAT01000093.1 GCA_015494715.1 Campylobacterota bacterium | reverse complement strand
TGCTTACCATCGCTTTTGTAGCCCTGTTTTGGATGGGAAGCAAAAAAGAGCATATGCTGCTCAACATCAACAGAACCAGTCAGCTCTATAAAATAGAGCCAGACGGCAGAGTGCGAAACACCTATGTCTTTTTGTTTCAAAATACCCAAAACAAAAAACACACCTACTACTTTGAGATCGTCAACAACAAAGATATCAAAATCGTGCGGCCCAAAAAGCCATTTACCGTGATTCCGGGTAAAAAGGTCAAAAAAGTGGTCATCTTAGAAACCAACAAAGTGTTGGCCAAAGATACCACCAAGGATCTACCGATCCCCATCAAGATCAAAGCCTACGCGGTGGACGATCCCAAAAATATCGTAGTCTATCGAGATACCATCTTTGTCTTCCCGCGATGGGATATCTATCAAAAGCATATTAAAAAATAGGAGGTTATCATGGTTGATAAATTAGAAACTATCATCGGTTGGATGTTATTTGGCATGGCTGCTCTTGCTTTATGGGCAGTTGCTACACCTTTCCACGCGTATGTAGGTTGATGGGTGGCCTATCGTCGATGAGGGCCTTTGCCCTCGTCTTTATTCTAACTATTTATGTACTCTCTTCCGAAAATTTCGTACTACTCAATGAAAATATCCTACCAAAAAAAACGATCGATAAAATCAACGAAATAGGAAACGAATTACTCCAAAAGACGGGCGTTCATGCATATGTGGCGGCAGTACAACAGATGAATACAAAAAAAATTGTAGATTTTGAAAAGAATCTCTCTTCCAATCTTCCTAAACCTTTTGTGCTACTTACCCTTGCGGTAAAAAATCATAAGGTTGATATTCTCAATTCGCCCGATATATCTAAAAAGTTTGATAAAGAGGAGATATTGAGCCCTTTGCCGTGGAAAGGGACTATTATTCCACTGCTGACCTCACACTCCAAAAATCCTAAGGCTGCGATTGAGGCGGCGATATTGAACGGATATGCTCAAATAGCGGAAGAGATTGCTCAAAGTTATGGTAAAGAACTTAAATCCGGTTTAGGCAATACAAATAGAGATATCTATCTGTGGTTGCGTATACTTTTTTATTCTATACTTGCTCTCATTTTTCTTAATTTCATCTACAGGAGAGTAGTACAAAAATGAATAAAAACTATTGGCCTCATTTTATTATCGCGTTGGTAGTATTTGCCATAGGAATGGGGATATGGACCGTCAAAACGGCTATCGACAATCCGGTAGAGTTGGATGATACCTATATGATGGCCTATCAAGATGTGGATAAAAACATCTATCAAATAGAGCAAATGAAACGAGAGTTTAAGCAAAAATATGAGGTACGATTGTTAACGCAAAAACTCCATTTTCCAGATGCCCATATTGCATTTGAAATTCTTACCAAAGATGGCAAGCCTGTATCAAATGCACAAGTAGAGGTACTCCTTACCCGTCCTGATACGAACAAAGAGGACATTAAAACTTTTGCGAAGTATCACGAGGGCCGTTATAGAGTGGATGTACATCTTCCTTTGGAGGGTCGTTGGAATTTGCTGTTGAAAATAAAGATTGGAAATTTAGTCGATTACGAAAAATATAAGCTCTCTACTAGACGGATCCTCCGGCAAAAAGCTTAAAATATGCTAAATTTAAGTAGTAATTAAGATAAAGAGATGTAAAATCTCACTCATCAAACTGGAAAAGGTTGTGAGACATGAAATTTACAAAGATGGTCAAACCAAATGAAGTGGAACGCCAATGGCATGTTATCGACGCTGAGGGAAAAACCTTTGGTCGAGTGGTGACTGAAATCGCTACACTTCTGAGAGGAAAACACAAACCAAGCTATACTCCGCATGTGGATTGTGGGGATTATGTAGTAGTTATCAACGCTTCAAAAGTTAAGGTTTCGGGCTCAAAAGAGAATAAAGAGTACCATCGCCATACCGGATATTTTGGCGGCGTTAAGAGCGAAAAACTTGCGCAACTAAGAGAAAAAAATCCCGAAAAACTTTTTAAATTGGCGACAAGAGGGATGCTGCCAAAGACAAAACTTGGACGAGCGATGCTCAAAAAACTCAAGGTATATCCGGGAAGCGAACATCCACATACTGCACAAGTGAAGGGAAACTAATATGGCAAGATATTATGCGACAGGAAAGAGAAAGACGGCTGCTGCAAAAGTGTGGCTGAGTAAAGGATCGGGGAAGATTATCATTAATGGCATGAGTTTGGATGAGTGGCTTGGAGGCCATGAATCTTTGAAGCTTCGCGTACGACTTCCGTTGGCTTTGACCAAAATGGAAGAGAGTGTAGATATCGTAGCAAAAACATTGGGCGGCGGCTATTCCGCTCAGGCTGACGCGCTAAAGCATGGTATCTCAAAAGCGCTTTGTGAGATGGACGAGGCTTTTCGAGCTGTTCTTAAACCGCATGGTCTCTTGACACGAGACTCTCGAGTCGTGGAGAGAAAGAAGTACGGAAAACACAAAGCGCGACGATCTCCTCAATTCTCCAAACGTTAATCTCTTTGTCGGGCTTTGCCCGGCTTTTTATATTTTATCAAAGGTAAAGTATGTTAAAAAATCTTAGCCCGCAAGAGCTCAAGCGTGCTCAAGAAGAAGGTGCGGTAATTATCGATATTCGTACGCCAATGGAGTGGCGACAAACCGGCGTAGTACCGGGGTCGAAGCTTCTGACATTTTTTGATGATTATGGCAATTACGATATTGATAAGTTTATGAGGGAGTTTCAAAAGTTGGTTCCTACGAAAGAAACTCCTTTTGTATTGGTCTGTCGTACGGGGAGCCGTACGGCAACGGTGGGAAATTTCTTGGCCAATCAAATGGGCTATAAGAATGCGATGCATCTTCAAGGTGGCGTGTATGCTTGGAGTGCCGAGGGAAATACATTTGAACCGGTGCAATAATTTGGCTATAATCTCTTTATGAAGAAATTTTTATCTACTGCTATTTTTTCTATAATTGTAGCAGCTGCCACTTTACCCGATGCGGAGCATACTCTAAAGATAGATGCAAAGTACTTTGATGGAAACGAGAGTTGTCTGCTTGTTACCATCGATGCAAAGCTAGTAGGTACCCAAAAAGATTTCTATGGAAAAGACCTGGTTAATTTTTTGGTCTACGACGATGGAAAAGTTATCGCCTCTCAAGAGGTAGCCTTGCCTGTTGGCAAGGCTTTGGAGCGTAATCTTACTTTTTTCTATTCCGGGCGGCTGAGTACGAAATCTCCCGGTATCGCTTTGGAATCTGAGGAGTTGGGACTCTATATAGATCCACTCCACTACACCGTTATTCATCGCTCTTGTACACCAGCGCTATCTCAGCAAATAGTGGGGCAAGAGATCGGTGATCTATGCGGTGATTTAAAAACGGTCGGCTTTAGCTGCGAGGAAACTTTAAAATAACTTTGGTACCTTTGCCCAGCTCGCTTTGGATATTGATTTGTATATTGAGTTCATCACATAGCTTTTTGACGATGCTTAGTCCTATTCCAATACCTCTATCGGATTCTTTATAAAATCTATCAAAGACCTTTTTTTTGTTTTTGATCCCTTTGCCGCTATCTTCGATGATGAGCGTATGATGATCGAGCACTACTTTGACAAATCCTCTTTTTTTATTGTATTTGCAGGCGTTGGAGAGAATATTGTCGATTATGCGTACAAGTAACTCTTTAGGTGCTTGAAAAGTAAAGGGCTCTTTGACCTCCATAGTAAGTTTTAAAGAGGGATAGAGTGATTTGAAATATTCGATACGCTCAGCAAGCAGTTGAGCCATATCTATAACTTGGGTACTAGATTTGACATTTTTCAAAAAGAGTTTGAGATTTTCTTGCAGTGAGACTATCGTATCGATACTTTGCTCTATTCTTTTGATAAAAGGGGAGTTGCAATCTTTTTTAAGCATCTCCAGATTTAAAATCATTGAGGAGATGGGCGTATTAAAGTCGTGTAAAATATCTTTGATAAACTCTTGGTTGATATGTAAAGCTTGGCGAATGGGCTGTAAAGAGTATAGAGTAAAGAAAAAGGCCAGTCCCATAATAATGAGTGTGGCTATAAAAAAGATACCGGCGATATTCCAAAAGAGTCTTTGGATATCCTTTTTGAGATAGCGCTTATCGTAAGAGATTTTGAGATAATATTTTTTGGAGTTAGGGATAGGAAAAAGGGCAAAAATCTCCTTGTCGTCTAGATGGTAAAGGGTATTGGGGAGGAGTCTTGGTTTTTTGGGAAAAAAATCATAATTGAAATCTTTACAATTTAGTGTGTAGCTGCATATTTGCATCCGTTTGAGCAAAAGTTCTTGGATATCTTTTTTTTTATCGATATAAAAGAAGAAAAAGATAAACAAAAGTAAAAACTCTAAAAGAAAGAAAAAGATAATAAAATTTTTAAAAAGCGATTCGCGCTCGCTCCTATTCAAGAATATAGCCTCTAGAGCGAATATTTTTTATAGGAAGTTCAAATCTATTTTTGAGTTTGTTTATGGTTACTCGCAGTGCCACATCCGATGGATTGCGCATAATGGACAAAAGATCTTCTTTGGTGACAATGGAATTTTTGTTTTCCAATAGCTTTTGGAGGATTTTAAATTGTATCTCGCCAATAGTTTGGGGCTGTCCTCTGACTTTGAGCAGGTGGTTTTGCAAATCCAGTTCAATGACTCCGTATTTTAAGGTTTTATGATCTTCTGGTTTGCCAAATTTAGAGCGAATACGCAAGATAAGCTCTTGCGGATGAAAAGGTTTTTTGATATAGTCCACCGCTCCTAGATTAAATGCTTGGGAGATGCTCTCCAAATCGGTCAGAGCCGTGATGAAAATGACAGGCGTCTTGTCGTCGGCCTCTTTGAGCTCTTTAGCTATTTGCAAACCGCTCTCACCTTTGAGGTTGATATCAAAAAGATAGAGATCATAACTCTTATCAAAAGTGAGATTTAGGGCCTCTTCCGCGTCATATCCCACATCTACTTTGAATCCTTCGCTTTCTAAAAAGTCCTTAAGACTTTGGGCTAGTAGCTCGTCATCTTCTATTAGCAAGATCTCCATAGAGCCAGCTCCTTTATGAAAAAGTTTATCAAATTATTGTTATGATTTCGTTAAAAAGGAGGAAAATGAAGAAGAGTTTGATTGTACTGCTCTTTTCTTTTATGGTCTATGCCTCTACGCTCCATCTTGCCCTCTCGGCAAATCCGAGCAGGATCAATCCGATCCTCGCTACCGATAGTGCTAGTGGGGAAATTGCCCAGTGGATATTTAATGGACTATTTAAATATGATAAAAACGGCACGATTGTAGGTGATTTGGCCAAAAAGTGGAAGTTTTTGAGCCCTAGGAAGCTGTGGGTGGCATTACGTCCAAATGTGGTATGGCACGACGGCAAACCCTTTAGCGCCAAAGATGTACTTTTTACCTATCGTCTCATCACCTCTCCAAAAGTCTTTACCCCATATGCGAGCGATTTTCGCTATGTCAAAAGAGTCAAGGTGCTCGATCCTTTGCATCTGCTCATTATCTACAAAAAGCCCTATTTTAAAGCCTTACAGACTTGGATGATAGGGATGCTGCCTCGCCATATTTTAAAAAACGATCCAGATATCATGCGAAGCCCTTTTAATCAGCATCCCATTGGTACGGGTCCTTATCGGCTTAAAAAGTTTGAGGTCTCCGGCGATATCGAACTTGTGGCAAACGAGCGCTATTTTCTCCATCCCCCCTATATCCAACGCCTCTACTACCATTTCGTACCAGATCCTGCCACCCAGTTTTTGATGCTCAAATCCCATCAGCTCGATGTGGGCGGTCTTTCTCCATTGCAGCTAGAGCGTCAGATAGATCAAAGCTTTCGCTCCTTTTATGCCATTTATGAGCAGCCAAGCCATGGCTACACCTACCTTGGTTTCAATCTTAACAATCCCAAATTCAAAGATAAGCGTGTGCGAGAGGCTTTAAATCTTGCCGTGGATCGCCAAGAGCTGATCGATATCCTCTTTTTCTCCCACGGGCGTATCTGTACTGGTCCCTTTATGCCCGGAAGCTTTGCGTACGATCCGACGATCAAGCCTCCAAAAGTGGATCTTCAAAGAGCTAGAGCTTTGCTCAAATCTGCCGGATATGACAAAAAGCACCCCTTGAAATTTGAGATAGCCACAAACTCCAACAACTCTTTGCGCCTCTATGCCGCTCAGATCATCCAGTATCAGTTGGCCAAAATCGGGGTAGAGGTGCGTATTCGGGCGATGGAGTGGCAAGCTTTTTTAAATACGGTGGTAACCCCAAGGAAATTCGAGACCATTTTGCTTGGGTGGGGATTGGGGCTTACCCCAGACGCTTATCCTTTGTGGCATAGCGATTCGGCTAAAATTGGGGGCTTCAATCTGGTAGGCTATAAAAATCCGGAGGTGGACAGACTCATCGAAGAGGCCCAAAGCACTGTCAATATGGCCAAACTCTCTAGGCTCTACCGCCATATTTTTCGTCTCATTGTGGCCGATGTGCCCTATCTGTTTTTATATATTCCCAATTCCATCACCGCCGTCAACCGATCTATAAAAAATGTAGAGCCCTCGATTGTCGGTATCATGCACAATGAGATTGATTGGATCAAGCCGTGAAAAGGGTCACGATACTTTTTGATCTAGACGGCACGCTTATCGACTCTACCGAAGCGATACTTGATGGCTTTTACTATACATTTGAGCGTTTTGGCCAACGGCTTCCTCCAAAAGAGGATATATTGGCTCTCATCGGTCATCCCCTTGAGTTTATGTTTGTCCATTTAGGAGCCAAAGAGAATATAGAAAAGTATGTACAAACATATAAAGATCGCTATCGGATCATATCCAAAGAGAAAACGACCCTTTTGCTAAGAGCCAAAGAGGCAATAGCAAAGGCGGCAAAATTTGCCAATCTTGGTGTCGTAACGACGAAAACCGGATTGTATTCAAAGGAGCTGATGGAACATTTTGGTTTGATGCGCTACTTTGGCTGTTTGATCGGTAGAGAGGATGTGGTTTATCCAAAACCCCATCCAGAGCCGATTTTCAAAGCGATGCACAGGCTACAAGCCCATCTTGAACATACTTGGATGGTGGGGGATACCTGTTTGGATGTAGAGGCGGCAAATGCGGCAGGTATCGCTTCAATAGCCCTCAAGTGTGGTTATCAAACATGACCGTAAACCCACCTCTTTCAGGAGGTGGATATAAGGCCGTCCGGTTTGATATTGACCAGTCGTCAATATATGAGTACAATAATAGTATAATCAGCCACGGAGAGCAAATGAAAAGAGCGGTAAAAGTCAGACTCTATCCAAGCAAAACGCAACAAGAACTGTTGCAAAAGCACTTCGGAGCTTGCAGGTATGTCTATAACCGCTCTTTGGCTTTGAAAAAGTACGCCTACCAAAAATTTGGAGTAAACGTAAGCGCACATAGACTCATCAAACGTCTACCCACTCTCAAAGAGCGCCATCCTTGGCTCAAAGAGATAGACTCGCAAGCTTTGCAGCAATCCATCAGACACCTTGACGAAGCGTTCAAACACTTCTTTAGAAGAGTCAAAAGTAGTGAGACTCCCAGCTTTCCAAAATGCAAAAGCAAAAAGCACTCCAAACAAAGCTTCCAATATCCCCAAAGAGTAAAAATTGATGATAAAAAGCTCTATCTGCCAAAAATCGGATGGATCAAAACTAAAGGATTAAGAGATGATTTAGTTGGTACAATCAAGACTGTAACTATAAGCTATGAGGCATATCGATATTACGCTTCTATTCTTTTGGAGATTGAAGCAGAGCCAATTGAATTTGTAAGAGAGCCTATCGGTATCGATATGGGAGTGGTCTATGCCATAACCGACAGTAGTGGTAACCATCATACGATAGAGGACTACTCCCCAAGGTTCCAAAAAGAGACTGGAAAGCTTGAGAGATACCAAAAGGCTCTCTCAAGAAAGAAAAAAGGCTCAAAAAGGTATCAAAAAGCCAAAATCAAGCTTGCAAGGCAGCACAAAAGAGTATCCAATATCCGCTACAACTTCTTGCATCAAATCAGCCACATCTACGGCGAAAACCAAGCCATTGTGGAGGATTTGAATATCAAGGCAATGACACAATCCGCCAAAGGTACGATGGAAAATCCCGGTAAAAAGGTCAAAGCGAAATCTGCTCTCAATCGTAAAATCTTGCAAAATGGATGGGGTCTCTTTTTTGAGTTGCTTGAATACAAAACGAACCACAATCTCATCAAAGTTGATCCAAAATACACAAGCCAAACCTGCAGCAGATGCGGATATGTGGATAAAGCGAACAGAATCTCTCAATCGAGGTTTGTATGTAGATCCTGTGGCTTTACTATCAATGCCGACGTGAACGCCGCAAAAAACATACTTGCCCGTGGGATACACGGCAACAATGCCCGCCAGCAACCTAAGGT
>WGAT01000092.1 GCA_015494715.1 Campylobacterota bacterium | reverse complement strand
TCCTGCGCAACCGCCCGGGTCTTAAAACGGATTATACCCTTATAGCGGTAAAGATGGAGGAGGGGTGGGTGCTTGTCAATACCAAACTCCACTCTCCAATAGCCGCCAAGGCCATCGAGCAAGGCGTGCTTGGTTTCAAGCCAAAAACACTTCAAAAAGAGGTCACCTTTGGCCAAAGCCGTCTCGATTTCAAAGCCGACGACACTTTTATAGAGCTCAAAGGCTGTTCACTGGTCCAAAATGGATTTTGTCTCTTTCCCAACGCTCCAACAACTCGCGGCGTTAAACATCTCAAAGAGCTAATAGGAGTGAACTACCCTAACTTTTTGCTATCGTAAATAAGTTAGGGCTTCCTGCTTCAACGGTCGCCTTATGGCGCACCTCCACAGGCTCTACGGGCAGTCCCTGCCCTAATAGCGCTTGGTTATTACGCTTTTTGATAATTATAGCACAAACTTGCTTTGCAAGACAAAAATTCATTTCCCTCTAAATCAATAGATTTTAGAGGGAGAATTCTTTTTGAGTTTCGTTAAAGGATTTTTTTGTCCGTATTAACAAGTATTTAGAAGTGGTGTACGATGGGGAATTGGATATATGTACAGAAGATGGGGCGGCAAAAGCCGCCGTGAGTCAAATTAGTTAAACTCTCTTCTTGGTCTTTGTTCTCTTGGTCTTGCTTCATTTACTTTGAGCATTCTGCCCTCAAACTCTTTCCCGTCCAGCGCTTCGATAGCGGCCTGCGCACTGCTATCATCCATCTCCACAAAACCAAATCCTCGTGGCCGTCCTGTCTCTCTGTCGGTAATGAGCTTGACTGAAGATACTTCTCCATACTGAGAAAAGAGCTCTCGCACTTCCTCTTCACTTGATCTGTATGGCAGATTGCCAACATAAATTTGCTTCATCGAATGTTCCTTTGAAAATAATGCGTCCCAAATTATGTTTGGGTGCGACCATTATAGCAGGGAAAAAGAAAAAAAGATAGAGTAAAATTTAGATTATATTAAGATAGGAAAGATTTACTATAGTTGAAGATATGGCGCGCCCGGAGAGATTCGAACTCCCGACCTACAGAACCGCAATCTGTTGCTCTATCCAGCTGAGCTACGGGCGCAAATTTGGTTGCAATTATAGCATAAATTTTTTAAAAAGGGCAAAAATGTATAATACATATACTCTTCTTTTCTTGCACTCCCAATACCTTGCTATAATAGCGATAAAAAAAGAGGAGAGAGGGTGAAAGTCCAACGCTTTAGTAAAATCGGCTTCATCATGGCGGCGGCTGGGAGTGCCGTAGGGCTTGGAAATATCTGGAAATTTCCTTATATGACGGGCGAGTATGGTGGGGGAGCGTTTGTCTTGGTCTATCTTGTCACTATCGCTTTTATCGGCTTTTCGGTGATGGTCGCCGAGATGCTCATTGGCGCGCTGGGACGCAAGGATACGGTCAGCTGCTTCGAAGAGCTCGCCTCTCCAAAGAAAAAGTGGTGGAAGTATGCCGGATTTATGGGATTCAACGGCATTATCATTATGACTTTCTACTCGGTGGTGATCGGCTGGATTTTGTACTATATCTTTTTGATTTTTTCAGGGCTTCCCCAAACGACCCAAGAGGCCAAGCAGATCTTCAACGACCTTGTAAGCCACCAGATTTTGGCCCAGATATTCTTTCATACCGTCTCCGTGATCATCGTCGGATATGTGGTATACCGAGGCATCAAAGGGGGGATCGAGAAGATCAACCTCATTTTGATGCCAGCACTTATGATTATCCTTTTTGGACTGCTGCTTTATGCTTTTAGTCTCGATGGATTTGCCAAAGCTTTTGCCTTTATGTTTGAGCCAAAATGGGAGAAGCTAAACTCCGAAGCTTTCGTACGGGCCGTGGGCCACTCCTTTTTTACCCTTTCTTTAGGGATGGGGGCGATTATGACCTATGCCGCCTCACTGCCAAAAGAAGCAAGCATCACCAAAACCGCCTTTATCGTTACCTTTATGGATACCCTTATCGCTCTTGTAGCAGGTCTTGTGATCTTTAGTTTCTTGTTTCAATTTGGAGCCAAGCCGGGTCAGGGTCCGGGGCTGGTCTTTATTTCGCTTCCTACCATTTTGCACAATTTTGGTACCCTAGGTACCTTTTTTGCCCTGCTTTTTTTCCTGGCTCTCGCCTTTGCCGGGCTTACTTCAGCTGTTAGCTTGGTAGAACCTGTGGTACAATATCTTATCGATCGTTTTTGTATGAGCAGGACCAAAGCGGTTATTTTGATCAGTTTCATCTACTGGTTGATTGGGATCGCCGCTTTGCTCTCCTATACGCAGGCCTGGGGCAAAGTGTTTAGTTTTTTTGGTAAACCGCTTTTTGATTTGCTAGAGTATACCACCGACTCTATCTTGCTACCTTTGGGAGGATTTGCCATCGTGATCTTCGTAGGATATGTTTTGCAAAAAGAGCGGGTCAAAGCCCATATCAACAGACCCGGTGAAATGAACGACCTTTTTTATAAGATTTGGCTATTTAGCATCCGCTACATCGCTCCGGTAGCCCTTATTTTTATGATGCTCAATCTTATGGGTGTGATTAAACTATGAGAGCATTGATTGGATTGTTGCTAGCTTGGCCCCTTCTAGCGGCGAGTATCTATAACGGCCAGACCTTTATCGTCCCTTTCCAAAAAAGCTACCGATGCTATATGCCCCATACTACCATAGACCATCTCTTAATCGTCCCTATTCCCTATGGGGCTAAGCCTACGACCAGATGGCTGCGTATCGACGGCAAAGCCGTGCGTTTGCTCATCAAGCACAAAGAGTATCCAAAAGAGTCTTTAAGCGTAGCGCCAAGCAAAGTGCATCCATCCAAAAAAGCTCAAAAGCGTATCGCCACCGAAAGCAAAGAAGCGGTGGCCATCTATGCTCACACCACCCAAAAAAGCTATATTACCAAGCCTTTTGTGCTCCCCCTCTCCAATCCTATCGTAACCGATCCTTTTGGAGTGGCGCGCCTCTTTAATGGAAAACTAGCAAGTTATCATAGCGGAACCGATTTTAGAGCCAAGATGCGTACTCCCGTACGCGCCATCAATGACGGCTTAGTGGTTTTGGCAAAGGATCGATACTATGCGGGAGGCTCCGTCATCATCGATCATGGCAGAGGAATTTATAGCTGTTACTATCACTTAAGCGGTTTTGGCGTCAAACCGGGTGAATTTATCAAAAGAGGAGAGATCATGGCTCTTAGCGGTAAGAGCGGACGGGTCACCGCTCCCCATCTGCATCTTACCATCAAGATTAAAGGGATTAGCGTCGATCCGATGCAGTTTATCAAGGCATTCAATGAAGCTTTTAAAACTGTATCATCCCCTCACTCGGACTCGAAGCCGTAGCGTAGGGCTTTTTTGGGGATGCGGCCGGCGAGATAGCTCATACGACCGGCAATGACCGCATGCTTCATCGCTTCAGCCATCTGGATTGGAATAATCTACTTTCCTTTCACAACTTTTTTGATTTTGCACTACATTAATAATTTTTTAATTAAAAAAGAGCTATAAAGAATAAAGATAGTTTTCTATATTAAGAAAGGATCGGACATGCATCGATGTAAAAAATGTATAGCGACAATGCTCGTATGCGCCGCAATGGTGGCAGGATGGGGAACAAGTGCCAAAGCAGGAGTAATAGTTCGAACTTTAAACTACTTCGAAATCTGGGTCTATGGAGAAGAGCCGAATGGAGCAGATGTACAAAAATTACGTGATGAACTATATAGTGAAGCGTTTGATATTGCCATAATTGTAGACAACTTAAAAGTCATTTCAAAAAGTAAGTCTATTATCAACGATCTGCAACCAAATATCAATACGTATGGCTTCGATATCAATGGTACTCCAAGAGAAGGCCCCGGTATGTATGGATATTTTTCTGACCCTAGCAAAGCCTATGTATTGGAAGACAAAATAGTTGATGGAGGTAGTAGTGGAAGCAATACAATTAAAAAGCGAATAGTCACCCGTCTCTTTGGCCTTGTCTGGATAGATGATAGAGATGATGTGGCTAAGAGTATAGAAGATGGCGTACCAAAC
>WGAT01000091.1 GCA_015494715.1 Campylobacterota bacterium | reverse complement strand
TCGATATTGATCTTCTCTCCGTTGGCCAAAGATTTGACATAGGCTTGCAGGGCGTCCATCTCCTCGGATTTGAGAGGATAGGGCTTTTTGCCTTGATCGTACATAAAGGCTTGAAGCATCTGATCGATGGCTACCACCATACCGATCTTGTCGATATAGCGGGGAAATCCGGCGATATATTTGGGCAGACTCTTCTCGCTTTGACCCAAAAATTTGGCCAAAGCCTCTTCGCCGCCAAGCTCGTCCAAAAGCTCGGATCCCTCCTCGACAAAGATATCGGCTGGGTTATTCTCCAGCATCTCTTGGTACATCGCCCGATCGGCCTTACTCATACTTAGCTTTTCGTCTGCCGCCACCGCCGAAGCGGCCAGTGCTAGACTCAGCGCCAAAGATAATACTTTTTTCATCTCTTATCCTTTGGGCTTTACTTTTTTGCTCTTCTCGTTCACTTCGCCAAGATTATCTTTGTAGACCACTTTGATGACTCCGGGCCCCGTTACTTTCATATTAATAGAAAAGTATGGATTGGTCGAGACCGTCTCCCAAGGGATGATAGTAGTAAAAAGCTCGTCGTTGAAGTAAAACTTCACCTCGTTGATATAGTGCATCGGTTTAATTTTGCCCGTCTTTTTATCCTTACGCATACCAGTTTCCATCGGATGGATCACGATGAAGTCCACCTTGACGATATCGCCTACTTTATATTTTCTTGGTTTGATTTTGATGATTGATTTTCTTTTTGCCATGTCTCTCTCCTTATCCACATCCGCCGATGGTAACTTTCACCGGTTTTTTAGCCATAATGGCACTTCCATCTTTGAGTACCGCTACCGCGACCACCTCTTGGGTACCGCCTAGTTTGATACGGGTAGCAAAGTAAGCTTTGCCATTACGTGGCGTCAAAAAGACGTCGGCACATCTGGCGTTGGAATTTTTGGTCGATAAAATATGGATCGATTTGACCTGCTCGATAGGTACGTCCACATTCACTTTGACCGGTACCACCGCGCCGTTTTCGGCAATTTCTGGGACGACGAGATGGACTTTATCGCTCTCTTTGGCCCCCTTGCCGTGGGTGATTACCTCAAGGGCTTTTTTAAAAGAGATGGCGTTTTTACCCTTTGGTTTACTCTCCTTGGCCAAGAGCGTCACACCGCTCGCCCCCAATACTCCCAAAGCCGGTAAGGCTCCAATTCCTTTTAAAAAACTTCTTCTTTCCATTATTTCTCCTTTTTTGGACTCACCACATATGAGGCAATCTCACAGATCTCTTTTGGCGTAAAGAGCCCGGTGGTAAGATTGATCGTCATATGGGTTTTTGGATTGTAGATACGGGCGTCGGCTATTTGCTGATAGACATGAGCGTATGTACGCACCCCCGTATCGATAAAATGTTTTTTGTAATTATGCAGATCCGGCCCTACATTTCCGGGACCTTTGGCGCCTTCGATATTGTGGCAGGCTACGCAGTTGCCGTACTGCTTTGGCTTTTTTTTGCCGTTAACTACGATAAATTTGGGCAGACCCGGAGGCGGAGGGGTTTTGGCCTTTTTGCCGTTGAGATTGTGAAACATATATCTTCCCCTAGCAATCGCCAGCTTATCGGTCGTAATGCAATGCTTTGGCATCGTATATTTTTTGGGCGGAGGGAGTTTGTCTTTTTCTAAAATTTTCGTCGCGTCGGGCGACTCCACCGCACTGCGCAGATCTTTCGCCACCGCCAGCGAACCCACCAGCAGCGAACCTAGAGTCAGCGCTACCAAACCTCTTCTCATCTGTACTCCTTTTGAAGGGATAACAAATGGTAACACCCAAATGTAAAAAATTTGTAAAAATTTCTATGCGTAGCGGGTAAAAAAGTAGATAAAAGTAGTCCCTTTTCCGGGCTTGGAGACGATTTTGAGGCCGATTTGCTCCTCATCGAGGATATTTTTGACAATATTGAGCCCTATGCCAAACCCCCCTTTATCCATATTTTCCCGATAGTACCTATCAAAAATCTTTTGGGGATTTTCGATACCTATCCCATAATCTTTAACGGCTAAAATCACTTTGTCCCCACGCTCTTTTAGATAAATTTTGACTTTGGAATTCTCTTTGGAGTATTTGATGGCGTTGGAGAGAGTATTGTCGATAATCCTTTGGAGTTTCGTTTTGTTCATGTTTATCGCAGGATGAACAAAAATTTTATCGATGAGCTCAATATTACGAAGATTGGCGATCTCTTGAAAATAATCTATCCGTTCTTTTAAAAAGATATCAAGCCGCAGGGACTCTTTGGCATACTCGATACGATCCTTTTTGATCAGATAATCCATATCGTTGTAGATATTGGCCAACGCTTTGGTTGCGGCCTTGATACGGGCCAAATGCTTGTTATGTCCTACTTTACGGCTAAAAAGATCGATATTGACATTAATGATGGAGAGGGGCGTATTGATCTCGTGCATCGAGTCTTTAATAAAATTATCCAAAGCCTGATTGATCTTCTCAAAAGGAGCACTGAAATTTTTAAGCACGAGATAGGAAAAAAGAAGCAAAATCAGCAGTATGCCTATACCTATGAGCAGCGTCATCCGATAGATATGCCACGGATCAAAAGTCTTTGATATCACCAAATATTTGGCTCCAAAGTAGATATTTTTTGGAAGCTCCACGATATAGTAGCGATAAGCGCCCTCTTTATGGTATCCGGGGGTAAAAGCGGTAGGTTCGTGCTTTAATAAAGAAAAAATGGGCTTGAAGCGCTCATCGTAGAGTCCCGAGCGATAGGAGCTAAAGCGCGGATAGACAAAAGGCTCAGGCCCCCGGTAGCTCTCCATTTTAGAGATGATTTTTAAAGCCACTTTTTTGAGCTCTTGATGGTTTTTGGCCTCGTTGATATCAAGAACCAAAGAGGTGTAGACAAATAGCGGCACAAAAAGCACAAGTCCAATGATTATCGTATAAAAAAGAGCGTAGCGTATCGCATATCTTTTTGAGTCAAGAATCAATGGTATACCCTACGCCATGTACATTTTTGATAATCTCTTTATTGAGCTTTTTACGCAGTTTATTGATATGTACTCGCACATTGGCCGGATCCACATACTCCCCCCACACCTCTTCACAAAAGAGCTCTGGCGTCACTACCGAACCCCTATGCTTTATCAAAAGCTCCAATATCCGCTGCTCTTGCTTGGTCAGGGGGATGGGAGTATCCTCTTTTGTAAGGATAAAACGCTTCAAATCATACCAAAACCCGTTACCAAGCTCTACGATATCGCTTTTGGCATCGAAACATTCTCGTTTGAGCACATTTTTGAGCCGGACTTCCAGCTCTTTTAGATCAAAGGGCTTTTTGATATAGTCGCAACACCCAAGCTCAAAACCTTTGGCCAAATCATCCACATGGGTCATGGAGGTAACAAATATGGCTGGAATGTCGTTTCCCATCTCTCTGAGCTGTTTGAGTACTTCAAAGCCATTGATCCCGGGTACTTTCACATCCAAAAGGATAATATCGTACTTTTGACTATACAGCTCATCTAAAAACTCATCTCCTCG
This sequence comes from Campylobacterota bacterium, assembly GCA_015494715.1. Lineage (GTDB taxonomy): Bacteria > Campylobacterota > Campylobacteria > Campylobacterales > Nitratiruptoraceae > Nitratiruptor. The sequence continues at coordinate 3,796 of WGAT01000091.1, read as the reverse complement.
CTCAAACCCTTTGACCTCAAAACCTAAATCTTCTAAAAACTCCTCGATACTTTGGCGCAGTGCATACTCATCCTCCAATACCAACACTCTCACTTAATCTCTCCTTGAATGGGAACTCTTCTATACTTTTGCAAAATAATATCGATAAGCTCCTCTTTCGTATAGCCTCGTAAAATCTCCCTCGCTTCGCTCGCAAACTCTTTTTTGATCTCCTCATCTTCATTTTTACTCAAAAATTCTAAGACACTACGATCGTAGACGGAGCGAAAATTGCCTTGGGGATGTTCCCATAAATCGATAATATTGGCAAACTCGCTCTTGTCAAAGGAGAGAAAAAAAGATATTTTTTCTTGAAACTTCTCAAAAATTTCCCTACTTTTCCTATCCAACGCCAAAACAAACATCCCTAAATCTTCTCCGGCACTATTTTGCATCGGCACCGCTACATAAAGATACTTCCCGTCGTACAAAAGACCATCTTGCTCAAGTTTGGCCAAATCTACTTCTTGCAGTCTTTTCAAGACAAAATCGTTATAGTTGGTATTGCTCACTACAAAACCTTGAAGCTGAGGATTTTCTCTCATCAAGGTAGCCACATTCAAAAAACGATCCCTCATCAAGGCAATCATTTCAATCCCCTCTTGTCTAAGAGCTTTGGCCAAAGACTCAAAAAAGGAGATAATCTCCACATAACCAATAATTTTATAACCGGTTTTGAGAGGTGCCGTGGCTTTAATGGTAAGGAGTCGTCCCGTTTCTATGGATACTTTTGGCTTGGTAATTTTGAAATTGGAGAGGTCTTTGCGAAAACCCTCGATAGGCATTCCGCTGTACTCTTTATCCCAACTTCTGGCAAATATGGTCAAATCTTTGGCAATGACTTGGGCCCGTATGTCTTTGTTAAAAGTATATCGTTTGAGTACATCCAAAGAGGTAGAGAGAATTTGATGGCCTCTCTCCTCGTCCAAATCGAGTAACGCATGCTTGAGTGCCTCGTTTTGGGCCAAGAGAATGGCCAAAGTCAAGGCGTTGGATTTTTGTGCGGTGAGCCTTTTTTCAAAATAAGACCTTGCGGTATCGGCTATATGTTGATAGGATTCTTTTTTGATATTGAGTGAGAGTAAAAAAAAGATAACCGCACCCAAAATGGCGGTACCTAATAGTAAAAAGACAAAAAGTTTTTTAATCGATACTCCTTTAGAAGAGGCCGCAAAAGCGGCTCTCTTTTAGTATCTATATCGGATATAAAAACGTAGGTCTTGGGCTTTATCCACGGGATTGAGTCCCATAGCTCGTGCCTGATCGATCTCCATGGGAGTACCACCTTGGCCAAAAAAGGCGTTGCTTCCTGTGTATTTGTAATCCATATAAGTGTATCGGATTTGGGCGGTCAAAGTTTTGCCAATAAGATTTTTATTGAACCAAACCTCATACGCATCCCCTCTGGTTGCGAGTTTGCTGCCAGCCAAAGTATCCTCGGCATATGTAAAACTTCTCCAGTATTTGCTTCCATGGTTGTACTCGATACCCATTCTAGACTCTTCAATCATAGGTACTGGGAAATTCACACCCACATAGACAGACGTACCCGTTTCGTTGTCATTGCTACCAAGCATTCCATTTTTAGCCGGCATAGTGATATTAAAATTATCAGGCTGTCCATCGTGATTGGTATCGAGTTGAGCAAGCATTTGAGCAAACTGTGGATTGGCTTGAGCGAGTTGTTGCATCATACCTTGGATCTGCTGTGGAGAGTATCCCGCAGCCGTCATATCTTGCATAAATTTTTGGAAAGCAGGCTGGACATTAAGGGTATAGTTATAGTTGTAATTATTTGGCATCGTTTTAGTAGCTGCAAAACTGACAAAAAAGTTTGTATCATCAAGAAAATCACTGATACCATCGCCGATACCCTCAGCCAAGAAACTGATCGCTCCACCATACATATCCCCGGTTTGGGCAAATTTAAACGCATCCATTCGGGTGTTGGTCATCATTTTTTGCATCATTGCGCCATACAAAACGTTTGGATCTTGCGTCTGTACGTTTGGCGTCATATCCATTACGGTACCTCGCACCATATTCATACCGGGCAAATTCCAAGCTTTAAAAGCAGTCGTATGGACAGAATATTGGCCATCATCGTATGGGACGAAAATAAATCCGGCTAAATCCGTATTTCTCCAGCCATCTACTTTGGTATACTCAGCTCCACTCATATCCGTCACTCTAAAGGTACCATCTGGATTTTGTTTGATTCCAGCATATCGGACATTTGCATTGGTCATACCTCGACCCATACAAATTTTAAAATACATCCCGGGAATATTCGTTACGTTTTCTAATTTAAATTTAAAACTTGCTCCATCAAACTCAGTGTTGATGATATGTCCAAGAGGAGATTTTGGTTTTTGATCTTCTCGGTAGTTGGCCAACAACCCATCAGTCGCCGGTCTTCGCCCAAAAGATGCGGTCCACGGAATATCGGCACCCAAAAAGCTGTCTCCTAGATAGAGCCAGTATGCCTCTTTGACCCGAAGCTCTCCAGCTGGATTAGGTGTTTCGTTTACGATCCAGTCAAAGTAGTTAAAACCTTGTTGAGGAGCCGGAAGCTGACCATAGGCTTTATAATAACTGAGCAATCCTTTAAAAACTATGTTGCTTGTAGGCGCAAATCCCATACCAAGCCAAAGTCTATTGGAAAAAATTTGATTCCAATCGCTGCTATCGTCTGCATATTTGTATCCGATTACATCGTATGCCGTTCGAAAATCCACACTCCATTTAATATTATCGCCCGCATCGTGCGCTTTGATCTCACGAATTTGTCTTTTTAAAGATTTGAGGTTGATTTTTGATTGAGCCTTTTTAAGCTCGGCGATCTCTTTTTTAAGCTGTTCGAGTTCTGCTCGCAAATCTTCTCCTGAAGCACTTCCACTAGCAAAACTTACTGTTGTCATTGCTGCTACAGCAGATAATACTATCCACTTTTTCATCTTCTCTCCTTATTTCGAAATTGATGCAATACAATAATCATTATAGTGGATTTGCTTTTAAAGAGTACTTAAGTTTTAATGGAGAGAAATTTATAAGAAGTATAAAATATTTTTATAATTGGGGCAAAGCCCCAAAAAATCAGCAGCTAGGTACGTTACCACTGTCGCTTGCGTATTCGTACGCAAAATCATACACATGTTTGAGTTGGCTCGCTTTAAGGTACCCTTTGTGGTATTTAGGACAGAGTTTTTGGATTTCATCTTCAAACTTTCCGTTATCATAAATCTCTTCCCACTCATCTTGAGTATGCTTGGCCGCAAACTTTGCCCCGTTAAAACCACATACCTTTTTGAGTTTCTTTTGGTAGATTTTTTGTCCTTTGTTTGCATCCGCAAAAGCTGCAGTGCTTACAAAGCTCAGACCCAAAAGGGCTGTTAGAACGATCGTCGCGATTTTTTTCATCTCGCCTCCTTTGTAAATATACGCCAACATTATATCTTTATAGATAAGAATAAAAAATAAAAAAGTTTGTTAATAACAAATTAATTTTGTCATAAAAAAAACGAATAAAATATAATTGCAAAATTACAATAGTACCAATAAGTAAAAATTAGGGAGAATATAGAGGAGTTAAATTAAAGATTAAAGAAGAAAATCTCAAACCCTGGCGCCGACCTACTTTTCCACCCCCGAAAGGGGCAGTATCATCAGCGATGCCAAGCTTAGCTTCCGGGTTCGGAATGGATACCGGGCGTTTCCTTGGCTCCATAGGCACCAGGACAAGAGAGGTAAAACTTCC
>WGAT01000090.1 GCA_015494715.1 Campylobacterota bacterium | reverse complement strand
TCGTAAAAATACTCCATCACCCGCTCTCTGGTATCTTTGAGCGACTCGCTTTTTGGTCGGTAGGGAAGATCCTCATATTTAGGATCTTTGGGGTAGCGCTCATCAAAATCGGGCTCGCTCTCCTCGATAGGAGGCGGGGGCGTATCGTATCCTCGCCGCACCGCCAAAAAGAGCTCCTCGCCATACTTGGCTTTGACCTCGTCCTTGTTTTTGCCTTGCCAGTCGCCATAGTGGCGCTCGTTGAGTTTCCAGCTGCGAAGTACGTCGATATGCTCCCAGTTGAGCTCTCGTAAAGCGATTTGGGCGGTGTGAATGGCTCGTTTGAGATAGGAGGTATAGCAGATGGCTGGATAGAGCCCAGCCTCTTTGAGCAGCTCTCCGGCCCGCTTGGCCTCAGACTCTCCTTTTTCGCTCAGCTCCACGTCGATCCATCCGGTAAAAAGATTTTTGGCGTTCCAAACGCTTTGTCCATGTCGTATGAGTATGAGCTTCATCTACATCCTTTGTGCGATATAGTCGGCAAGTTCGAGAAGTCTGCCTGCATAGCCAAACTCGTTGTCGTACCAAGCCAGCACTTTGACCATATTACCCCCAATCACTTGCGTAGAGAGGCCGTCGATGATGGAGGAGTGGGGATTGTTGATGATATCGGTGGAGACCACTTCGTCGTAGGTAATCTCCAAAATACCTTTGAGAGGACCTTGCATATACTCCTCAAAGGCTTTGTTCACATCCTCCACGCTCGCCTCTTTTGCCAAAGTGGCCACGATCTCCGTCACCGCCACATCGGGTACTGGGACTCTAAGGGCCATGGCGTTCATTTTGCCCTCGAGACTTGGGATCACCTTGGTGGTAGCGATGGCGGCTCCGGTAGTTGTGGGGATGATGTTGACAGCAGCAGCTCGTCCTCTTCTGTGTTTACCGGGTTTTTTCTTGTCGATTGTCACTTGGCTGGAGGTGTAAGCGTGGACGGTGGTGACGCTGGCATTCTCTACGCCAAATTTCTCTTCGAGCACTTTCATAGCGGGGGCCAAAGAGTTGGTGGTACAAGAAGCATTGGAGATCACTTCATGCTTTGTGGTGTCGAACCAGTCTTGGTTGACCCCAAGCACGACTGTCAGCTCCGCATCTTTGCTAGGGGCTGAGATGATCACCTTTTTGGCTCCGGCAGTGAGGTGTTTGGCGGCTCCCGCCCGGTCGGTAAAGTGTCCGGTACACTCCAGTACGATATCGATCCCTTTTTCTTTCCATGGAAGTTTCTCAGGGTCTCGCTCACTGACGATCTCTATCTTTTGACCGCCCACGGTGAGAGAAGTATCGTCATACTCCACCTCGGCCGGGAATTTGCCGTGTACGGAGTCGAATTTGAGCATGTAGGCTAGATCCTCCGGCGTGCCGCTGCCGCCGTTGGCGATGACGATCTCCACATTTTTTGGTCTGTCAGTCACATAGTGCCACAGTACCATTTTACCGATACGGCCCAAGCCGTTGATCGCTACTTTCTTCATTTTCACTCCTTTTTTGTGTGATTGTATCTATTTTTGGATTAAAGATGAATAATCTCACCCTGTTTAACGATATGCACCTTTTTGTGCAACCGCTCTTTGAGCACTTTTTTAAAAATTCGCTGCTTCTCCTCCTCTCCGTGGATTAAAAAGATGGTTCTTGCGTCTTTGACATTGCCGGCCCACTCCATCAGCTCCTTTTGGTCGGCGTGGGCGGAAAAGCCGTTGATGGTATATATCCGAGCCCGTACCGCGATACGCTCTCCATATATTTCGATAAATTTCGCTCCTTCTATAATCTCCCTGCCCAATGTCCCCTTGGCTTGGTAGCCAACGAAGATGACGCTATTTTTGGGGTTCCAGATACGGTGTTTGAAGTGATGTAAGATTCGCCCGCCGTTACACATCCCGCTTCCGGCGATGATGATGTTGCCGCTTTTTTGGCCATTGATCCGTTTGGAAGCGGAGGTCGTGGTAGCGAAACGCAGCTGTGGAAAATCGAAAGGGTAGTGGAGATTTTTACAATAATCTGAGAGTAGATATTTATACTTTTCATACACCTTGGTCGTTCGGATAGCCATAGGAGAGTCGAGATAGACTTTGGCGTGGGGCGGAAGCTCCTCGTTTTTGCTCATCTCTTTGAAGATACACAGCAGCTGCTGGGTACGCTCTATGGCAAAGGAGGGGATGAGGACATTGCCGCCATGGTGCAGTGTCTCTTTGACTGCGCTTTTGAACTCCTCCACGCTCTCTTCATACTTTTTGTGCAGCCTGTCGCCATAGGTGCTCTCGATAAACAGATAATCGGCGTTGGCCGGGTCTGTGGGGGGCGGATTGAGGTGGACTTGTCGGTTGCCAAGATCCCCGCTAAAAATCACTCGCTTATGTAGTCCGTCCTCATTGTAGTCTATCTCCAAAAAGGCCGAGCCGATGATATGGCCTGCGTCTTTGTAGAGTAGTTGGACTTTTGGAGAGAGCCTTATCTTTTGACCATATTGGACGACCCGTCTGGGAAGTTTAAGGGCCGCTTTGACGTCGTGTTTGTCGTATAAAGGCCTTTTGATATATTCCTCCTCGCCTCGTCTTTGGGCTTTTCTAAAGGCGGTCTCAAAATCCTCTTCCATCAAATGGGCTGTATCGAGCAGCACGATCTTCATCAGATCAAAAGTGGCCTGGGTAGCGATGATCTTGCCACGAAAGCCCTGTTTATACAGCAGTGGGATGCGTCCCACATGATCAAGGTGGGCGTGGGTGAGCAGCAAGTACTCAATATTCTTGGGATCGAAACCAAAAGGCTCATAGTTTTTGTACTCGTCGAGCCCTTGAAACATCCCGCAATCGACGAGGACTTTCGTGTCGTCGTCGAATTTGACGTAGTGGCACGAACCGGTCACTACCTCCGCCGCTCCGTAGCTGATCTCTATGGTCATCTCTCCATCTCCGCTACGGCTTTGATGATTTTAAGGACGCTATCGGGATTGAGACTCATCGACTCTATCCCGATGCGTACCAAAAATTCGGCAAATTCAGGGTAGTCACTGGGCGCTTGGCCACAAAGTCCGGAGTATTTGTCGTGGCGTTTGGCACCCTCTACCGCCATTTGTACCATCTTGAGTACCGCTGGATCTCGCTCGTCGTAATCGAAAGCTACGATATCGCTGTCCCTGTCGACTCCCAAGGTGAGCTGTGTGAGGTCGTTGGTACCGATACTGATGCCGTCATAAATCTTTAAAAACTCGTCGATCAAGATCACGTTGCTGGGGATCTCACACATCATATAAACGGGCACATTCTCAAGTCCATGTTTTGTCATCGCCTCTTTGACCCTTTTGGCCTCTTCCACCCGCCTACAAAAGGGGATCATCAGCACGATATTCTCAAAGCCCATCTCCTCGATGGCTCGCTTCATCGCCTTGCACTCCAGTGCGAAGCCGTCGGCATACTGGGGATGGGTATATCTGGCCGCTCCTCGAAAGCCAATCATAGGATTGTCTTCTATCGGCTCGAAGTGGCGGCCTCCTAGCAAGTTGGCATACTCGTTGGATTTGAAATCGCTCATGCGCACGATACACTTTTTAGGATAGACGCTGCTAGCGATCGTAGCCACCCCTTCGCTGAGCGTCTTGACGAAAAAGTCCTCCGCATCCCCGTCAAAAGGGAAGCTCAGCTCATCGATCAAAGCCTTTTCCGTCTCGCTCAAAAGCTCTGGATGTTTGATCGCCATAGGGTGGGCTTTGATGTAGTTGTTGATGATAAACTCCATCCTGGCTAGCCCGATCCCATCTACCGGCAGTTTTGCAAGGCTAAAGGCGAGCTCGGGATTACCCAGATTCATCATGATCTTGGTTTTTGGACGGGGGAGCTTGGAGATATCTACTTTTTGGACCTCATACTTGAGGATGCCCTCATACACTTTACCAATCTCCCCCTCGGCACAGCTGACGGTTACTGGTTGGTTGTCGTGGAG
>WGAT01000089.1 GCA_015494715.1 Campylobacterota bacterium | reverse complement strand
TTTGGCGAACATGCTCAAGATACTCGTAGTCAAAAGCCTCTAGTGCGGCGTATTGGCTGATGGTGGGAGGAGCCAAAAAGATATTTTGGGTGAGCTCTCTGGCCTTTTCCACCAGACGTGGCGGCAGTACCACCCAGCCTAAGCGAAATCCGGGCATACAAAAGGATTTGGAAAAGCCCTCTATCACGATCGTTTTGTCGTTGATTTGGAGTGCAGTGCTAAAGTCCCCATCATATACCAGACCGCTATAGAGCTCGTCGCTAATTAGGGTGATGCCTTGTTTTTCGCAATACGCTATCAACTCTTCCAAAAGCTCTTTGGAATAGATGGAGCCCGTAGGATTGGCGGGCGAGGAGATTTGCAAAGCGTCAATTTTTTGGTCGTGGAGGTGCTTTGGCGTTATGCAATAGTTCGTCTCAGCTTGCACCGGTATGAAGATGGGATTGATCCCTAGCATATAGGCGAAGTTTTTATAGGATGGGTAACCCGGATCCGCAATAGCGAGCTTTTGGCCAACATCGAGGGTCAAAGCATACGCGAGCATAAAGGCGCCGCTGCTTCCGGGCGTCACCACGATGCGCTCAGGATCGATGGTAAGGCCATAGCGGTGTTTGTAGTAGGCGGTGATTTTTATGCGTAGCTCCTCTAGTCCCTCAGCCGGTGTGTAGCCAAATCGTCCCCCCTCGATCGCCTCTTTGGCCGCCGCTATGACTTTGGAAGAGGGAGGGAGATCTGGCTGTCCCACCTCGAAGTGGATGGCATCTTCGAATTTCGAAGCGTTTTTGAGTATCTGCATCACATAAAAGGGCGTAAGATTTCGTAGCCGCATAGCACTCCTTTGCTACAATTAAAGTAAAGAGGGTATTGGTGGCATTTTAATTTAGAAGCTTTAAATTATTGATTTTTAATTTTATATTGATTTATTGTATTCCTTTGCAAAACCATACATGTCTATAATCTTTGCTCGACTATATTTCCGCCTAGTAGGCTTTCCAGTTGTAAAATCTAGGGTGTGAATCATGTTGTGGAGCTTGTCAATCTCTTCTTTGTTCGCTTCGTAGAATTTTTTAATATGACCGAGAGAATTCTTGTTTACAGAACGGAATCCGTTACGTCCAGGTAGTGATTTGCAAATATTACGGAATGTATTGGTGAAATACTGGTCAAAGGCTGGAATGCAGCCAAAAACTCCCAGCATGATTTTTGTAATGAGGACAATATGGCGGTTATTGTTTTCATTATCAATGATTATATTTCTGACTTGATCATATACGTCGAGAATCACTTGAATATTTGCTCTGCTGTATGAATCGGCGTCAATTTGCCAAATTTTATGATTGTCACGTTTTAGCTTGATAAAATAGCGAATCAAAGGTTCGTAGTATTTTACGCTCTTCTGAAGCAAGAAGCTCGATCCCCTCAGCATTCCCCAACTGGCAAGATAAAAGGAGAGTTCAAGGCAGGACTTCTCAATATCTTTTTCTAGTTCGTCGGCTGTTAAACCTTGGAAGTAGTTATAGCAGTAATCGAAAGAAGCGTATCTATGGACAGGGCTGCATTCCTTGTGAAAGAGACCGAGAATAACTTCTTTCAGATCGGGAGCTCTATATATACTCATATAATTCCTTTTTGGTAAAATTATTATAACAAGTCTGTATAAAATAGGATAGTGTACACTATCTGTTAGCACTATATGTTATGTATAGTAAATATTCAAAGCTATAAACAAAAAGAAAACAATTCTTTTGATTTTTAAAACAAATAGGAAACTAATATGAGTGTACTTATGGAGATAGCGATGTTTCCCACCGATGTAGGGGAGAGCAAGAGCAAATATGTAGCCGAAGTTTTGAAAGTGATCGAAAATAGTGGGTTACCCTATCAGCTCACGCCGATGGCCACTATCGTGGAAGCCGAGAGCGTGGAGCAGCTCTGCGCATTAGTGCCCAAGATGTACAAGGCTTTGGAAGCGATGGGTGTAGGGCGGGTCTATAGCGTGATCAAATTTGATATCCGTCCCGGTAAGAGCGATAGACTGCGCCAAAAGGTGGAGTCCGTACAAAAGCGTCTTAAGAGTGGCGAGCGGCATACCGCACGGCATTGATGTAGCTTGAGGTTTTGGCCAAGCCTTTGTAGGCTATGTCGTATGCCGTGCCGTGGTCTACGGAGGTGCGTAGGATCGGCAGGTTAAGCGAGACGTTGATCGATTCGTCGAAATAGAGGGCCTTGAGGGGTGCGAGCCCCTGGTCGTGGTACATCGCTACGATGTGTGAGAGATTTTTACGGAAGTTTGGTGTAAAGGCGATATCGGGGACTACGGGGCCGAAGAAGATATCCTTGCCTACTTTTTTGTTGGCTTTTTCTATGGCCGCTGCGATTTTCTCCTCTTCATCGCCAAGCACCCCTCCGTCACCAGCGTGGGGATTGAGCCCCAGTACTGGAACGGGCAAAAGGGGCTCTGTACTTTCATAAAAATCTATCAAAAAGCGAGTGAGTTTTTTCTTCTTTATCTGCTTGGGTACCTCTTTGAGGGGGATATGCTCGGTATAGAGAGCCACGTAGAGCTTATCACAGCCTAGCATCATGATGGCCTCTTTTTTGAAGCGTTTGCGCAAATAGTCGGTATGGCCGCTATAATGGATGCGGGCTTTGTGCCATGCCTTTTTATTGATGGGTAGGGTCACGAGTGCGTCGGTTATGCCGTTTGCCGTCATCTCCACGGCTTTAGTGAAAGAAGCAAAAGAGAGCTTTGCGCTTTTTTTACTGATATGCCCCGGTTTTATGCTAAAATCCCCCTCCACATATTCGATCTCCAAATCTTTTGGCAGCCGGACCTTTAAAAGTTTGGCGGCACGCTCGAGCATCTTTTTATTGCAAAAGTACAAAGGCGTGCAAAACTCTTTGACGACTTCGTGGGATTTGAGGGCGATTTCGGCTCCTACCCCGTTCAGATCGCCGATACTAATCGCAACGACAGGCTTCATCGATGAGCCCTTTCATCTTTTTTATCGCATCTTCGAGACCCGTCCATACGCTTCTTGCTATAATACTTTGGCCGATGTTGAGCTCGATGATATTGGGCATTGTGGCAATGCGGTCCACATTTTGGTAGTTGAGCCCATGGCCGGCGGCTACGATAAGACCAGCTTGAGCGGCGTAGATGGCGGAGTTTTCCAGATCGCCCAAGGCTTTGGAGAGGCGCTCTTGGAGCGCTTGGCGGGAGAGCTCGAGCTCTTTGATGGTATGGGGCGTGCGGGGGAGGTTGGTATAGAGCATGGCGTAGAGATTGGCGTATTCGCCGGTGTGCAGCTCCACCATATCCGCTCCTGTGTCTGCACAAGCCGCTATGATCTCGAAGTCTGGATCCACAAAGAGCGACACGTCGATCTCGTGCTCTTGGAGCTTTTGGACTGCTTGGCTGATAGCTTCAAAATTGCCCATCACATCCAGTCCTCCCTCAGTGGTTACCTCTTGACGCTTCTCAGGTACGAGGGTGGCGCGATGGGGTCTTAGATCGCAAATGATATCGATAATTTGTGGATCGATACTGCACTCCATATTCACAGGCAGCGGTGAGAGCTCCACGATCCGTTTAGCGTCGTAGTCATTAATGTGGCGTCTATCCTCTCGCAGATGGATGGTGATCTGATCGGCTCCGGCTCGCTGGGCTATCCCCAAGGCGTGCACGGGGTCAGGATCGTTGAGCTTGCGGGCTTCTCGCAGTACGGCGATATGGTCGATGTTGACTCCCAGTTTCATCTGACTCTCCTTGCGTAAAACTCTTTTTTAAATGTAGCATAATCTCCTTGAAGGATCGCTTCTCTGGCTTGGCTCATAAGGCCAAGATAGTAGTGGAGATTGTGCAAGGAGGCAAGGCGGTAGTATGTGAGCTCCTTGGCTCTGTAGAGGTGATGGATGTAGCCGCGGCTATAATGGCGGCAGGTATAGCAGTTGCACTCTTCGTCCAGCGGCCCTTTATCCAGTTTGTAGCGGGCTGATTTGATATTGAGTCGGCCAAAACTGGTAAATATCGTGCCGTTGCGGGCGTTGCGTGTGGGCATCACGCAGTCAAACATATCTACTCCCCGCTCGACGCACTCCACCAAATTCTCTGGAGTCCCCACTCCCATGAGGTAGCGTGGCTTGTGTGATGGCATCAATGGAGTGGTAAGCTCTACGGTTTCGTACATCGTCTCGTTCTCTTCTCCTACGCTCAGCCCTCCGATGGCAAAGCCGTCAAAATCCAAAGAGGTCAGTTCCATGGCGCTTTGCCTGCGAAACTGGGGATCGGTGCCTCCTTGAATGATGGCGAAGATATTTTGATCTAGACCTATCCCCTCGGCCTGCTTTTTGCGGTGGTACTCGATGGACTCTTTGGCCCATTTGGTAGTACGCTCCACCGATAGTCGCAACCGCTCTTTGGTGGCGGGCAGCGCTACGAGGTCGTCTAGGATCATCATGATGTCGCTGTTTAGGCTGTACTGGATATCGAGCACTTTTTGGGGGGTGAAGTAGTGGCGAGAGCCGTCGATGTGGCTTTGAAATTCAATGCCATTGGCATCCGCTTTGCTAATATCGCTGAGGCTAAAGGCCTGGAAGCCGCCGCTGTCTGTGAGGAAACTGCGCTGATACCCCGTAAAGCCGTGCAGTCCTCCAAAGGCTTCGACCACCTCCGCCCCCGGGCGTAGGTAAAGATGATAAGTATTGGCCAAGACGATTTTGGTGTCTAGATGCTCAAGCAGATCGATCGTGTCGAGGGATTTGACGCTAGCAGCGGTGCCTACGGGCATAAAGACGGGTGTTTTTATGGTAGAATGTTTGGTTTGAATGGTACAGGCTCTCGCGCTGCCGCAGGTGCCATCGACGCTGAATTTCAACAACTATCCTTTCAAAAGGGGTTTGGTGCAGACGAATGTTTTAATACTGGCCGATGGAATTGTAGCAAAACATTTTTTGCAGCGTCTGGCCAAAATCTATTCGGGCCACAACCGCTACTATGTGGTCTATACCGATCCAACAATCCGTCCCGAGGTGGAGAGCGAAAACTTTTTGTTCTATTATTTTGATCCCACCTCTTTTGTCAAACTCTCCCATCTTTTTACCAGACGCTACAACGAAGCGATCATAGTCCTAGGCAACAAGATAGACACCCTTGCCTCTTTTGAGAATATCAGGCGGCTTGACAGCGCTTTGCCTATTATCGTGCTTGATCGTTGGGATTTGCGCTTGGAGGGTAAAAACTTCGTTTTGCTCAACGCTAACGACATTTTAGCCGCGCACGTCTTTGATCATGTGCCAAACGTCCCCGTTATCGCCCAGAATGTGGGTCTTGGCAAGGGGGAGATAATGGAGGTGCAAGTCCCCTCCGGAAGCAGCTACGTCTATCGACACATCGGCTCGATCGAGCAAAAAAGATGGCGTATCGCGGCGCTGTATCGAGACAACGAGCTCATACTCCCAGAGCCCTATCATGTCATTTTACCCAATGACCTGCTCCTTTTGGTAGGAGATCCGGAGGTCTTGGAGCAGGTCTTTAAATCGATAAAGCAAGAAGTGGGTCAATTTCCCATGCCCTATGGCAGGGACTCCTATTTGTTGATCGATATGGCTCAAATGGATGCCAAAAGCGTACGCCATATGGTTTTGGGAGCCATTTTTTTGCATCAAAGGTTAAAAGACCGCTCCCTTTTCATTCGGGTGATCAATCCAAACGATATCGCTTTGCTCGATTTTATCAAAGGGTATGACGGCAATGATATCGATGTGTGGGTGGAGTATAAAGAGTGCGACCTATTTAAAAAGATTGAAGAGGATCTTTATACCCATCCCATCGGTCTTGTTATGTTGTACAAAAAGCTCTTTAAACAAAAAAGATTGAGAAAATTTTTGTATGAGCAGTCCTTGCCCGTCATCTCTTTGTCCCATGTCTCTTTTGAGACGCTCAAAGAGGCCGCTTTGATTCTTGGTCCAAACAAGGATATCGAGCGTATCTCCTCTATCGTTTTTGATATTGCCATTCAGCTGCGTCTGACGCTCAAACTCTATCAATATACCCAAGATACCCATCCCATCCACGAAGAGATTATCGAGTATTTTGAAAACTTGGCCACCATCTTTTCAAAGCCTCTTCAAGTGATCAAAACCTCCTCCAATCCCATTCGCCTCATTGCCAATGAAAGGGATATGCTGCTTATCTACCCTTTTAGTAAAAAAGTGGTCAAGGCAAATCCTCTTAATATCTTTTGCACCGATCCAGAGGCTCTTTTTTATAAGCTCGATCGCCATCATCAAATCTTTATCCCCGTGTTATAAAACTATAAACAAACTTTTCTTATAATTAGGCAAAAAATCGAGGTTTGTATGCAAGTGCACATCCCCTTAAAAAAGTGTGAAGATCGAAGCTACAATATCCATATCGAGGCTTTGCCAAAGATTGAGCTTGAGGGCAAAGCGGTCGTAGTGACCAATCCAAAGGTAGCGGGTTTGCATTTAGGGTATCTTTTGTCAAAACTTTTTGCCAAGGAGCTTTATATCGTAACGCTACCAGACGGGGAGGAGTATAAAAATAAGCAAAGCTTGGAGTACCTCCTTGATAGACTCTTTGATCATCAAATCGATCGCAAATCGACGCTTGTGGCTTTTGGCGGGGGGGTGATTGGGGATATGACGGGTTTTGCGGCCAGTATCTATCAGCGCGGGATCGATTTTATCCAAATACCTACTACCTTGCTGAGTCAAGTCGATGCGAGCGTAGGGGGTAAAACGGGGATCAACAACCGCTTTGGCAAAAATCTTATCGGCGCTTTTTATCAGCCAAAAGCGGTCTATATCGATCCATACTTTTTACGCACGCTGCCCAAAAGGGAGTTTGCCGCCGGTGTGGCGGAGATCATAAAGATGGCGGTGGTATTTGATAAAGCGTTTTTTGAGTGGCTAGAGAGGGCCGATCTGAGCGATACGGATCAGCTTGCCCAAGCGATTCAACGATCAGTAGAACTCAAAGCCGCCATTGTTGCAAAAGATGAGAAAGAAGGAGGCGTGCGGGCCAGCCTCAATTACGGCCATACCTTTGCCCATGTGATAGAGAACCAGACCGACTACTCTACCTATTTACACGGCGAGGCGGTGGCTATTGGGATGGTGATGGCCAATATGTTGGCTCGACGGCTAGGACTCTTGAGCGAGGAGGAGGCCAAGCGTATACAAAGGCTGCTTGAGCGTTACGGGCTGCCTACTTGCTATGAGGTGCAAAATCCTCAAGATTTTTATGAGCATTTCTTTTTGGACAAAAAAAGTTTTAATAAAAAGATCACGTTTGTTTTGCCAAAGGGGATAGGGGATTTTCTCATCACCGACAAAATCGAAAAAGAGGATATTTTGGCCGTGCTGTACGAGTTTGCAAAATGCTAAAATTTTTTTTGATTATAGCCTATTTGGCCTTTTTTAGTTTTGCTCAAGAGTCCAATCTTAGCCAAGCTCGGGAGAATAACGCCACGCAAGAGGCTATACTGCTCAAAAAGCAGCGAGAGCGTCTGGCGAGTCTGCAAGGTTACCAAGAAGAGCTTGGCAAATTGGAACAAAAGATACAGCACAACATCTGGCTCAAAAAATATGAAAATTATAAAACTTTTTTTAAGATCGATAAGGAGCTGCGTCAGGTCCAAAAAAAGATCAAACGCTACAAACGATACAAAAGCAAACAAAAACTCCTCCAAGAGCTCAAAGCCAAAGAGGAGACGCTCAAAAGCCAACTTGAGCTGCTAAAAGAGTACAAGGAGTCCCCTTTTAGCGAAGTGATCAAGCCGCAAAAGGTACCAGAGCCTCCTCAAATCAAAAATCCTATCGATATCATCGGGGCCCTTTCGTACATCAAACAGCTCAGCAGCTCTAAAGAGTATTATCTCCAAAAGCTCAAAGACCTCAAAGAGGCCTTGGATCTTTTGGAGCAAAAGTACCAGCTTGTGCGCAAGATCGACTCTTTGGCCCACTCTCCCAAAACGAAAGCTCAGCTCCAGACGCTAAAAAAAGAGATAAGTGACTTCAAAGAGGCCTTGAAAGTGGCCAAGGAGAGTTTGGGGCTTTATCGAAGAAAGATCGAAGAAAATATCCTCAAAGCGACCGAAGAGATCAAGATCCAAGGGCAAAAGGCGGCTCTTATTGGGGGGATCATCCTTGGTATTTTGCTCTTTAGCTTCTTTTTAAAGTGGATGATACGCCGCTATATCCAGGACAACCAGCGGGCCTACATGGCCAACAAGCTCGTCAATTTCAACCTCGCCTTTCTTATCATCGTCATTTTGCTCTTCTCCTACATCGAAAATGTGGATTATCTCATTACTATTTTAGGTTTTGCTTCTGCTGGTATCGCCATTGCGATGAAAGATATGTTTATGAGTATTTTGGGTTGGATGGTGATAGTTTTGGGCGGATCGATCCATGTGGGCGATCGCGTCAAGGTCAAGCGAAACGGACTTGAGTATGTAGGCGATGTGATCGATATCTCTCTTTTGCGTATGACGATACTAGAGGATGTGACGCTAACGAGCTATCTTAAAAATATCCGCTCCGGTCGGGTTATTTTCATCCCAAACAACTATATTTTTACCGATCTTATAGCCAACTATACCCATTTAGGACTCAAAACCGTATGGGATAACGTCAATTTCAATATCACTTTTGATTCCAACTACAAAAAAGCGGCCCATATCGCCAAAGAGACGGCTAGAAAGTATGCCAAGGGCTACACCGATATCGCCAGAAAACAGCTCAACAAACTCAGAAGTACCTACCACCTCAAAAATACCAACGTGGACGTACGGGTCTACACTTTCGCCGAGGAGTACGGGATACGGGTGAGTCTATGGTATATGACCAACTCCTATGCCACGCTAACGCTTCGTAGTACCATCTCTTCAGAGATTATCGATCGCTATTTGCAAGAAGAGGATATTACCATCACCTATCCGGCGCAAAAAATTCTCTTGACAAAAGAGGATTTTAGTGCTAAAAGGGAGCCAAATGAGATAGGAGAAGAGACGTGAGGGTCTATTTCAAAACCTTTGGCTGCCGGACCAATCTGTTCGATACACAGGTAATGATGAGCTCGCTTAAAGATTTTACCATTGCCCAAAAGGAGGAGGATGCCGATATCGTGGTGGTCAACTCCTGCACCGTCACAAACGGGGCCGATGGGAGCGTGCGCAACTACATCAACAAGATCACCAAATCTGGCAAAAAGATCTATCTGACCGGCTGCGGAGCTTTCACCAAAGGTGAGCAGCTCTTTGGCCAAAAAAAGGTGGTCGGAGTCTTTGGGCATTCTGAAAAGACCAAGGTCAACGAGCTGCTCAAAAAGGAGAACTTTTTCGAGCTTGGGGACTTAAAGAGCATCGATAAAACAATCGTAGGCGAATTTGTCGGCAAGAGTCGTGCCTTTATCAAAATACAAGAAGGATGCGACTTTCGCTGCAGCTACTGCATTATCCCCTATGTCCGGGGGGATGCGAGGAGTCAGGATGAGGAGCTGATCCTCGAGCAGGTGCGCCGTCTGGCGGCCAACGGCTTTGGGGAGTTTATCCTCACCGGCACCAACGTAGGCAGCTATGGCAAAGACAGAGGCACCTCTTTGGCCAAACTCCTTAGGCGCCTTGGGCTGATTCGAGGGGTGCGGCGTATCCGTATCGGCTCTATTGAGCCTGTGCAGATCGACGAGGAGTTTTTGGAGCTTTTGGATGCGCCGTGGATGGCGAGACACCTGCATATTGCCTTACAGCATACGAGTCCAAAGATGCTAGCGATCATGAATAGACGCAACGAGGTGCACAAGGATCTGGAGCTGTTTGAAAAAATTGCGGCAAGAGGATACGCTTTGGGGAGCGATTTTATCGTGGGACATCCGGGCGAGACCCAAGAGCTTTTCGAAGAAGCGGTGGAAAATATCCAAAAATTTCCTCTTACGCACATCCATCTTTTTACCTACTCCAAGCGTGATGGCACCCCCTCGGCCTCCATGAAACCGGAGGTTCCCGGCAACGTGGCAAAAGAGCGCTATAAAGTGATCCAAAAGATCGTCCAAGAAAAAAACGAAGCCTTTCGAGCCAAAAAGCGGCCTTTGCAAGTACTAGTCGAGAGCCAAAAGGATGGCCACTACTTTGGGCATGATCAGTTTTTCAATCCGGTCTTTATCCAAAGCGACCTAGATCTCAAAGGCAACTGGGTAGAGATTGCCGAGTATGAGGTCAAAAAAGAGGGAAATTTTGCGATCTTTTAGAAAAAAACTACTCTATTTAGCCGGGTCTACCTTTGTATTGCTTTTGCTTTTGGTCTTTTTTGTCCAAAAGTATGATACAAGCGGCACGATAGATTACTCTACTTATCGAACCCTCGTACAAAGTCATATGGTAGATCAGGCCAGAGTCGGGGAGAAATTTATCTATTTGCACAGCGGCCCGAATGTCTTTAAGATCCCAAAAGATGCCATAGACCTTAAAGAGCTCTATCAAAGCGTACCCATCAAGACAGAGGCAAACCTTGATTGGCTCGTAGATGTGGGGATGCTGGCGATTTTAGCCTTTTTAGTGGGCTATATGATCTACTCTTTGAGGCGTCAACAGCGAGAACCCATCCCTATTCGCCATGAGATACAAATAGCCCCCGCCCAAACGCCCGAGGAGTTCAAAGAAAATATCCAGCCCCAAACCAGCGATGTAACTTTTGAGGATGTGGCCGGGATCGATGAGGTCAAAGAGGAGCTCGAAGAGATTATCGACTTTTTGCAAGAGCCTCAAAAATATATCGACTTTGGCGTACGGATGCCAAGGGGCGTGCTGCTGGTGGGGCCTCCGGGGGTTGGTAAAACGCTCATCGCCAAAGCGGTGGCCGGAGAGGCCGGGGTACCCTTTTTTTATCAAAGCGGCAGCGCTTTTGTACAGATTTATGTGGGAATGGGGGCCAAAAGAGTCAGAGAGCTTTTCCAAAAGGCCAAGGAGATGGCGCCAGCCATCGTTTTTATCGATGAGATTGATGCGGTGGGCAAGGCTAGAGGGGGCATGCGAAACGACGAGAGGGAGGCGACGCTCAATCAGCTGCTTACCGAGATGGATGGCTTTGAGGATTCTACCGGTGTTGTGGTCATAGGCGCTACCAATAAAATAGAAGTACTCGACGAGGCGCTGCTGCGTCCGGGTCGCTTCGATCGGCGGATTTTTGTCTCGCTCCCTGGCAAGGAGGATCGTAAAAAGATATTACATATCTATTTGCGCCGTATCCCCCACGATGTAGATTTAGAATATTTAGCCCAAATGACGGTGGGTTTTAGCGGAGCGGCATTGGCGAGTCTGGTGAACGAGGCGGCTTTGCACGCTTTGAGAAATGGCAAAAAAGTTGTAAAGCTGGAAGATTTTGAGCGGGTTAAGGATAAGGTGCTTTTGGGCAAGAGAAAACTTTTAAGCTATGACGAGAAAGAAAAACGGATCCAAAGTCTTTACCAAGGAGCCAAAGCGTTGGCGGCTTATTGGTACGGGGTCGATTTTGAAAAAATTACGCTCGTTGGCGGGAGCCTCTCCAAAGTCGATCGTGAGATTCTCTCCAAAAACGACTATCTGGCCAAAATCAAGGCTTTGATGGCAGGCTATGTAGCCCAAAAGATGGTGTATGAGGAGATATTCTCCAACAGCGCCGAGGATTTGAAACGAGCAAAAGTATTAGCCGAGGAGATGGTGCTCCATCTGGGTATGGGGGATCGCTTGATGGCCGATATGCAAGATGTGGCCCAGATTTTAGAGAGCGTCCAAGGAGAGTTAAAAGAGTTTTTCAAAAGTCATCAAAAACTGCTTCAAGCTATTACCCATCACATTCTTACCCATGAATCGATCACCAAAGCCGATATCAAGAGGATCGTCGATGAGATTTTTTAGCGGGTTTGGTTTTGCAAACGAATGGATACTTTTTAAAGATTTTTTGGATCGGGGCGAGTATGGGGTAGCCGGTTTTAGCTATGGTGCCCAAAAGGCTTTGCGGCACGCTTTGGAACTTCATCGACAAGGCAAGCGTATCCAAAAGCTTCAGCTCCTCTCCCCAGCCTATTTCAACGAGCTGCCACGCCCCATCAAACAAAAAGAGATCCTAAACTTTGCCAAAAATCCCAAGGCGTACATGCGCTTTTTTTACAAAAAGGCTCTCTATCCCGCTACCATCGATATCCAGCCTTTTATCAAAGAGCCCACACTCGGGGAGCTCAAAGAACTGCTCTTTTTTGAGTGGAGGGGGGAGGAACTGCGAGTGCTAAAAGATGGGGGCGTACAGATTGAAATCTATCTAGGAGAGCTGGATAAGATCGTAGATGCCTCCAAAGCCCACCGGTTTTTCAAAGAGTATGGCGTGAGCCATCTGACCAAAGGGGCGGGGCATCTGCTGCGCTAGTTTGGTATAATTTGGCAAAAAGGAGCGAGATGGACAAGATCAAGATCGGTGTGGTGACGGCCAGCGATAGAGCGAGTGCGGGGATCTACGAGGATATCAGCGGCAAAGCGATTATGGAGACGATGCAAGAGTATCTTAAAAACGATTTTACGATTGTCTATCGCTGTATCCCAGATGAACAAGAAGAGATAGAAAAAGCCCTCAAAGAGCTGTGCGACGAGGAGGAGTGTGCTTTGGTGGTGACTACCGGCGGGACGGGGCCGGCTCCAAGGGATGTGACGCCAGAAGCCACCGAGGCGGTGTGCGAGAAGATGCTGCCAGGTTTTGGCGAGCAGATGCGAGCGGTCAGCTTGCAGTATGTGCCTACGGCCATCCTTTCGCGCCAAACGGCCGGTATAAGAGGTAAGAGCCTCATCATCAACTTGCCCGGCAAACCCAAAAGTATCCGTGAATGCCTCGATGCGGTCTTTCCCGCCGTACCCTACTGCATCGATCTCATCGGCGGCCCTCGTATAGAGACCAACGAAGAGGTGATCAAAGCCTTTCGGCCAAAAGGGAAGTGATGGGCGTAACCGAGCGGTATGAAGAGTGTATGCGAGAGCTGCTCAAAGAGCTGGAGGAGGAGTTTATGGCCATTTTGGCCGATCCCAAGCTAGATAAAAAGCAAAAAAATCTACGCACTAAACCGCTGGTGACCAAAAAGCAGATCTTGCTCAATACTCTTGAATCTTTGCAAATGGTGGACAAAAACAGTGAAGCGTAAACATCTGCGGCTCATTCCTATGTACTTGCTGGCTCTTTTTTTGATAGCCTCGATCCTTTTTATTTTCCTAGCGCCGATTTATATGGTTCATAAGGTCCAAACGGACGCCAAAAAACCAAAGGAGAAGCGGGAGTTGATCTATAAAGGGGAATAGCAGCTATTTGTTTTGACACTCGGGGCAGATGCCATAAAGAATCATCTCGTGGGTAAGGAGTTTGAAACCGGCCTTTTGGGCTACTATCTCTTGGAGGTGCTCTAGCTCCTCCTCATAAAATTCCAAAATCTTGCCGCATTGCAAGCAGATCATGTGGTCGTGGTGGTCGCCTCTGTTGAGCTCGTACTTTTTACCTTCGCTACCAAAAGAGATGGAGTTGACAAGATGCTCCTTTTCCAAGAAAGAGAGAGTGCGATACACAGTGGCTAGGCCGATGTTGGGATTGAGCTTTTTGACTCGTTGGTGGATCTCTTCGGGCGTGAGGTGTTCATCGGCCAAAAAGAGCACTTGTACAATCTGCTCTCTTTGGGCCGAATTTTTAAGACCTCGCTTCTTGACCAAGGTGCGAAGCTCTTCGATATAGAGCTCCAGCTCCTTTTTAGCACTCATAGAGTGGATCCGCCTTGAGTTTTTCTAAAGGGATTTCGAAGCCATCCTCGCACTTGCCGTAGGTGCCTTCTTTGATCTTTTTAAGAGCCTTGAGGATTTGGCGCTTTTCCTCTAAAAGCCGCCGTAGTAGCGCTTTGTCGCTGTCGTTGAGGCTTTCTAGCTGGGCGAGGTCTTCGATATCTTCGACATTTTCGTAGGTGCCTATCTCTTCAAGCTCTTCTAATAGATTGTCGATATCTTCTTGGACTTTTTCGAGGCGATTTCGTAAAATCTCTTCAAACTTTTGCAGTTGTTCGGGGCTCATAGAGGCTCCTTTTTTTAAGATGTATTATAGCTAAATGTCGATTACCAAAAGGGGTAAGTTCGTTGTTATTTTTACTCCTTGGATATAATGGTAAAAATTGTACCATAGGAGTGCTGATGGACTTAAAAATCTCATTATTGAGCGATCTATATGAATTTACGATGGCGCAAATCTATGTTGAAGAGGGTATGGAGGAGGAGGCCGTTTTTGAGTTTTTTGTGCGGCCTGATGGCAAAAGAGCTTACTATGTAATGGCGGGAACCCAAGAGCTTTTGGAGGTTTTGGAGAATTTTCGCTTTGGCGAGGATGAGGTAGCGTATCTGGAGCGAAGCGGAGAGTTTAGCCAAAAGTTTTTGGATTATTTAAAGAATTTTCGATTTGACGGCGATGTATGGGCATTAAAAGAGGGGGAGATATTTTTAGGGGACGAGCCGGTAGTGAGCGTGCGAGCCTCCTTGCCCAAAGCCCAGCTCATCGAGACGATTCTTATCAATACCTTGCAGCATCCCATTCTTGTAGCCACCAAAGCGGCTCGATGCGTGCGTGTGGCAAGAAGGAGCGTCCTTGTGGACTTTGGTTTGCGCAGAGCTCATGGAAAAGATGCGGGAATGCGGGCGGCTAGGAGCGCGTACCTTGCCGGTTTTGCCGGTACTTCCAATGTATTGGCGGGTAAGGAGTATGGTATTCCCATCTTTGGGACGATGGCCCATTCTTTCGTGATGGCTCATGAGAGCGAGGAGGAGGCTTTTGAGCGTTTTATGCGCCGCTATCCCAACAACTCCATCTTGCTCGTGGATACCTACGATACGATCGAGGGGACCAAGAAGGCTATCGAGGTCTCTAAGCGACTTGGCATACCCTTGCGGGGCGTGCGGCTCGATAGCGGAGATATCCAAAGCCTTGCGCCAAAGGTACGCCAGATGCTCGATGGCGCAGGATTGGAAGAGGCTTTGATACTAGTAAGCGGCGGGGTGGATGAGTATATGATCGCCGATCTTTTATCCAAAAATGTGCCTATCGACGCTTGGGGCGTGGGGACGAAGCTTGTGGTGAGCGAGGATCTGCCAAGCCTCGATTGTGCATATAAGCTCGTGGAGTATAAAGGCAAGCCCCGCTTCAAAAAAAGCAGGGGTAAAGTGACGCTGCCGGCTCAAAAGCAGATAAAAAGGGTGTGGGATGAGAGTGGATTTTTCAAAGAGGATGTGGTGGAGATGATGGAGGCGATGCCAGAGGGGTTATTGCGAAAAGTCATGCAAAAGGGGAAAATATGTTATCAAGACTCTTTGGATCAGATAAGAGAGCGGGTGGCAAAAAGAGTAAGCCGACTGCCATCTGATATGCTAGCGTTACAACCTGCTAAGCCCACTTTGCCTCGGCTTGGGCCCAAGCTAAAAAGTTTGGCCAAAGAGCTTGGGATTTTGGGCTAGAGGCTTTATTTTATGCAGCTCAGCAAAGTTTTGTTGTACAATTTCGCAAAAGGAGCGAGATGAGATTTGTATGGGGTATGTGTGTCGCTACGCTGCTGTTTGCCAAAGTCCATACCGTACGGCTCGAGCCCGTGGAGCTCTATCACATCAAATCGGCCGTAGCCGCT
The DNA here is from genome assembly GCA_015494715.1 of Campylobacterota bacterium. Classification (GTDB taxonomy): domain Bacteria; phylum Campylobacterota; class Campylobacteria; order Campylobacterales; family Nitratiruptoraceae; genus Nitratiruptor. Next base: position 7,417 of record WGAT01000089.1, on the reverse strand, counting down.
CAGGTGATACAGGCCCAAGAGGATTTGGAGGGGCGGCAGGTACACAAAGAGCTGGTGGTGCGACTAGACGATAGAATCGATAGAGAAAATCTAAAGACGCTAAAAACCAAGCTCTCTTTATTGCGTGATACCATCCAAATCGCTCAAGAGAGTGTGGCCAATCTCCAAGAGATTATGCTGCTGCGTCAAAAGGATTTTGAGCGTATCAAAAATCTAAGCACCAAATCTCGCTACGAAAAGGATCAGCGCAAAGCCGCCTATCTTTTGGCCAAAAACAGCTATCTGGCTGCCAAGGAGAAGCTCAAAAACTTATTGACCCAGCAAAGCGAGCTTTTGCTCTCCATCGCCCGTACCAAAGACAAAATCGCCAAGAAAAATATCAAAGTCAGCGGTTATGTCTACAAAGTCTATCCAAGGGTGGGAGATATGGCCGCCATGGGAACGCCTTTGGTAGATGTAGCCGATATCTCGAAGGCTAGAGTCGTCCTCTATCTCACGCCTAAAGAGGTGAAAAATCTGCCAACCAAACATATCTATATCGACGGCAAACGCACCGACCTCAAATTTGCCAAACTGCTCAAAATCACCGACCAAAACTACATCACCCAGTACCGAGCCGAGCTGATACTGCCGGCTCCCAAACTTTTCGATCAATTTATCACAGTGGAGATACGATGAAAAAGACCGCCTGTCCATTGGATTGCTACGATGCGTGCAGCGTCGTGTACGAGCCAAACAAGCTCAAAGGAAATCCAGACCATCCCTTTACCAGAGGGCATCTATGCTACAAGCTCAACCACTACTTCGACTATTCCCAGTTAGAGTCCGCCAAGTACCGAGGTCAAGAGATCTCACTGGAAGAAGCGCTAGATATTTTGGAAGAGAAGATTAAGACGAGTGATGAGATCCTCCACTACCGAGGCAGCGGCAACGTGGGCAAGATGCAAGCCGTGAGCGATCTCTTTTTCGCCTCCATCGGGGCGACGCTCACTACCGGAAGTCTATGCGACGCGGCGGGGCAGCTGGGGATCGAGCAAGGAAGAGGCAAGAACTTGATCTTGCCGCTAGAGCAGATCCAAAAAAGCGAGCTGGTGATCGTATGGGGCAGAAACATCGGCTATACCAACCACCATCTCATCCCCTTTTTGGAGGGCAAAACCTTGGTGGTGATCGATCCAATCAAGACCAATCTGGCCAAAAACGCCGCCATGCATATCCAGCTCTCTCCTAGAACCGATCTGGAGCTTGCCTGTATGCTGGCAAGGTTTGTCTACATGCAAAATAAAGAGGATGAGGAGTTTATCGAGGAGCATACCGAGGATTTTGACTTTTACGCCGATTTTATCCAAAGCTATCGGATGGTGCCTACTACCGAGAAGATTGGGGTGGATCTGCTCGATATCGCCACATTGGCCGAGCTGATGATCGATCTAAAGAGTGTGATATTGGTAGGCAACGGGGTCCAAAAATACGCCCACGGCACGGAGGTGGTACGAGCCATCGATAGCCTCGCCGCCATGCTTGGACTCTTTGGCAAGGAGGGGTGTGGTGTGAGCTTTTTGGGCGATACCTCTTTGATGCTAGATGACCCATTCAAAGTTAAGGCCAAGCGTGTGGCCAAACCCGAAGTCGATTTTGGAGCGTATGATCTTTGCTTCATCCAAGGAGCCAATCCCGCCATCACCCATCCATGTACCCAAAAAGTGGTGGAGGGGCTTCAAAAGAGCTTTAGCGTAGTCTTTGGGCTCTACGATGACGAGACGGCACAGCTGGCCGATCTGGTGATCCCGGCTAAAAATTTCTTACAAAAAGAGGATATCAGATTTAGCTACGGGCATGAGTTTGTAGAGCTGATGCCAAAGCTGCAGGACAATCCCAAAGCCTTGAGCGAGTATGAGCTCACAAGAGAGCTGATGGAGCGTTTTGGACTAGACGATCTCAAAGAGGAGCGCGAGTATATCGAGCATTTTACCAAGCAGCTAAAAAAACGGGGAGAGTACTATGTGCTCCCAAGTTTTGAGGAGATTCCCTACAGTGAGGGCTTCGAGGAGCCCTTTTGCTTTATCGACGAGGTGGAGGATGCGTTTGACAGACTGGGTGGCGAATATTTTCTCATCACGCCAAAGGCCAAAAACGCCATCAACTCCCAGTTCAAGCGAGACCCCTATCTCTATGTGCCTTTGCAAAGCGGGCTTAGTGATGGGGATAGGGTAGTAGTGAGCTCCCAGTGGGGGGAGGTGTGTATGGAGGTGCGGCTCTTGGCCGAGCTAAGGGACGACAGCGTTCTAGCCTATAGCGGCAGCGCCATCAACCATGTCACTCCGCCTCGTGCCGACAACCACGGCAACAACGCCATATTCCAAGAGGTAAAAGTCAATCTCAAAAAGGAGAGTCAATGAACCTAGAAGCTATCGATAAAGCGTATGTGCTCCACACCTACGCTAGAAACTACGTCAACTTCACCCACGGCCAAAACGCCACGCTCTATGACGAGCAGGGACGCGACTATATCGATCTAACCAGCGGTATCGGGGTAGTGAGTGTCGGCCACGCCAATCCAAGACTCTCCGAGGCGATCTGCGATCAAGCCAAAAAGATCATCCATATCTCCAATCTTTTTTTGATCGAGCCCCAAGCCCTTTTGGCCAAGCGATTGGTGGAGCTTAGCGGCTACGATATGCGGCTTTTCTTTGCCAACAGCGGGGCCGAAGCCAACGAGGGGGCGATCAAGATCGCCAGAAAGTATGGAGAGGTGGACGGACAGATCAAACGCTACAAGATCGTCACCCTCAAGCACTCTTTTCACGGCCGCACCATCACCGCCCTCAAGGCCACGGGTCAAGAGGCAATGCACACCTATTTTGGCCCCTTTCCAGACGGCTTCGTCTATGCCGAGGATATAGAGCATGTACCCAAGCTGCTGGACGATCACACCGTAGCGGTGATGATCGAGCTGATCCAAGGCGAGGGTGGCGTGGAGCCTCAGGACAAAGAGGCGGTACAGCGACTGGCCAAGACTCTCAAAGAGCGAGACATCCTCCTCGTCGTCGATGAGGTTCAGACGGGGATCTACCGCACGGGCGAGCCGCTGGCGAGCAATCTGTACGAGATAGAGCCAGACATCATCACTTTGGCCAAAGGGCTTGGTGGCGGCGTGCCCATAGGGGCAGTGATGACGAGGCTCAAGGAGATTTTTGTTCCTGGGGATCATGGCAGCACCTTTGGTGGCAACTATCTTAGCACCAGAGCCGCTTTGGAGGTGCTAGATATTTTGGAAGAGGAGAAAGAGAGCGGAGCGCTCGATCATCGTATGATCTATTTCGAGGAGCGGCTCAAAGCCATCGCCGCCAAATTTTCCAATCTTTTTGAAAAAGAGGTGGGGCTTGGGCTGATGCGAGGTCTACGGGCCAAAGAGGCCGATATCCAAAACGAAATCATCAAAAAGGCTTTTGAGGAGCGGGTACTGGTGCTCAAAGCGGGGCGCAATACCGTGCGCTTCTTGCCGCCTCTGACCATCACCAAAGAGGAGATCGACGAAGGATTGGGGCGGTTCGAGCGGGCGCTGGAGCGTCTATGAGGCGGCTGGCCCTTGTCGCACTGCCTCTAGCGGTAATGGCCGGATGGCTGAGTACTCTCAAAGAGCAGGAGCTACGGCTGCAAAAAGAGTCGGCCATCACCGAGGCCAAAAAGCTGCATGATAGCTGGCTAAGTCCCATCAAAATGAGCTATCTGTACCAAAAAGGGGATCAGTTTCCAAATCAAGAGCTCAAAAGCTTTCGTATCAGCGTCGATCAGCCCATATTCAAAAGCGGTGGGATCTGGGCGGCTATCAAATACGCCAATGCCAAAAGGATCGCGAGTCTGTACGGCGTGGAGCTTAGCCGCAAAAATCTTGTGGCCCTCGTGATCGAGCTGGCCTACAAACTGCGCCAAGCATCTCTTCGTATCCAAAAGCAAAAGCTTTTGATCCAAAATGTTAGAATCGATGTGCAAGTCAAAGAGGATGCCTATCTGGCCGGCACACTCGATAGCACCTTTTTGGATCAGGCCCTGCTGCAAAAAAACGCCAAGGAGCTGGGACTATTGGATCTGCAGGAGCAAAAGGCCCAGCTGGAGAAAAATGTAAAAGATCTTAGCGACGAAATTCCTAAAAAGCTGCCAAAATTTGCGCTCGTACCGCGGGGGAAGTATTTGGCCAAAAACCTCACCCTCAAAGAGCGTCGAGCCCAGATAAAGGCCGCCAGGTATTACCGCTGGATGAGTATCGCCAGATACCTGCCAAGCCTCTCGCTCATGGCGGAGTACGACTATCAGCAGATGCGTGGCAGCCTCTACTTCCCAGCCTATAGCTATCAAGACCACTACCATACCTATGGATTTCGCCTTTTTATGCCTTTGTGGGATTTCAATGCCCCCAAAGAGATCCAAAAGGCCAAGATCACCTACTTGCAAGCGGCCAACCGGCTGGCTCAAGCCAAAAGGGAGCGTCAGAGCCTCTACGCCAAAACCCTCAAAACCTTAAAGCTTTTAGACAAAAAGATAGCGCTTGCCAAAGAGGATCAGAGGATCTATGCCAATCTTTTGCGCCAGACCAAAGAGCTCTACAAAGCCGGAGAGAAGACCAGCTACGATGTACGGACTTTGCAAAACTCTTTGCAAGCGAGGCAATTAGACCAAAAGATCTACGATATCGATCGCCAGATCGAGCTTTTGCGGCTGTATAAGGAGATAGATGCGTTTTAGCCAGTTTTTTACCGAGTGGCTCTATGGGAAAGAGGGCTATTACAGCGCTTTCAAAGAGATCGGCAAAAAGGGGGATTTTTTTACGGCTGTGAGCGCTACGCCCCTTTTTGGCGGAGCGATAGCCAAGCATATCTACGAGCAGATCCAAAAGGGCAGACTTGGCGAGGATGCTTTGATCCTAGAGATCGGTGCCCACAAGGGATATCTGCTGGCCGATATCGTCCAGTTTCTCTATACTTTCGATCCGAGCCTTATCGAAACTTTGCGATTTGGGATCATGGAGCCCTTCGCGAATCTAAGAGCCATCCAGCAAGAGTACTTCAAACAAAGCTTTGGCGATGCGGTGGGGCTGGAGCACTTTGGCTCGTTGAGGGAGATGGAAGAAAAAGAGGGCTTCGTGGTGGCCAACGAGATTTTTGACGCGTTTGCCTGCGAGCTGATCCATAAAGGGCAGATGGCTTATGTGGAGGATTTCAAAGTGCGGTGGGGGCAGATGGATGAAAAGGTGGCAAAGCTTGCCAAAAAGTATGGCCAGACCAAAGGGGAGGTGGCCATAGGCTATGAAAGCTTTGCCAAGGAACTGGCAGGAGCTTTTGAAAAGGCGCAGTTTGTCACATTCGACTATGGGGATCTGGCGGTGCGCAACGACTTTAGCATCCGAGTCTATACCAAGCACAGAGTCTATCCCTTTTTCGATGAGGAGCTGGATCTCAAAAGTGCCTTTGGCAAAAGCGATATCACCTATGATGTCAATTTTTCCCATCTCATCGATGCCTTCAAAGAGGCTGGTTGGCAAAAAGAGCGCTACCAGACTCAGCTGGCGGGGTTGGTGGATTTTGGGATTATGGAGCTGTTGCAAGAGATTTTGGACAAAAGAGGGTATGCGCTTTACAAGCAAGAGCTCGAAAAGGTCAAGGTGCTCATCAATCCCTCTATGATGGGCGAGCGCTTCAAGATGGTAAAATTTACTAAAGGATAAACTTTTGCTATAATCTCCTAAAAGGAGTGACGATGAAAAAAGTAGGGTTTGTGCTGCTGTTGGCATTGGCTGCCTTGGCCGATAGCGTCAACGGATGGACGAAGCTGCATGAGGCGATCTATCATAATGATCTCAAAAAGGTCAAGGAGCTGGTGCAAAAAGGGGCTGACATCGAAGCGGCCAGCAAGGCAGGCATCACGCCCCTCATCATGGCCGTGAAGATGCGAGATCTTGCCATCGTTCGCTACCTCGTCTCCAAAGGGGCCGATGTGGAGGATGAGGATAACAACGCCATGACACCTTTGCATTACGCCGTAGGAGAGCGTCGCATCAAGATCGTCAAGTTCCTTTTGGCCCACGACGCCGATATCAACGCTAAAAACCGCTACGGCATCACACCCCTGCATCAAGCCGCCTATATGGGGGATGTGCAGCTGATCGATCTGCTGCTTAAACTCGGCGCCGATCCGAATATTAAAAACAGATTAGGGATGACCCCTTGTCAGCTCGCCTACGCCAAACATAGATTTTTGGTGGCAAAATATATGCAATCATTCACAAAAGGAGCCTGTATTGTTGGTGACGATCAACGCTAAAGAGTACGATATCCCAAAAGATGCCACGATCAGTGACATCTTGAAGATGCTGGACGTGGAAGAGAAGACGATGGCGGTGGCTGTGAATATGCAGATTGTCAAAAAAGAGGAGTGGGAGAAATTTCGCCCAAAAGAGAGGGACAAGATCGAGATATTAGGATTTACCGGCGGGGGCTGATCGCACCACGATAGCCGCCGCTGCGGCAAATCCCCCATCGTGCGTGAGGGAGATGGCTACCTCTTCGATCCCAAAAGCCTCTTGGACTTTGGGAGCCAGCCGCACTTGTGGAGCCCCTCGCTCATCTTTGATGATCTCGATATCTTTAAATCCCAGCTCTTTGCCGATCCCAGTGCCCAACGCCTTGGCTATAGCCTCTTTCGCCGCCCACAAGGCGGCGGCGCTTTGGGCGCTCTTGCAGCGCTCTATCTCGCCAGGCAGCAAAAATCGCTCCAGCCCCTTTTGGCCAAAACGATCCATCAGCCGCTTCATTCGCTTGATTTCAATGAGGTCGATGCCTATCATCGTTCGTTTCAGCGTTTGCGGACCTCGCCATTTATGGCGGGGAGGAAAACGCCTACTTCCTCCTTTCTTGTAATTTAGATATAATATGCGTGTGGAAGCAATACGCACGCAAAGAAATCGCCTTAAGCTCAAATGCTCCAAAATGGAGGCTATCAAGGCTATGAGTCTTTCTTGTGCAAAACTCTACAATGAAGCGTTGTACAGCGTGCGTCCATACTACTTCCAAAATGGCGAGTATCTCAACTATACCGCCAACTACCACAGAGTCAAAACCTCTTCCAACTATCAAATGCTCCTGAGCGACATAGCCCAAAGCGTCGTTAGGCTCGTCGATAGGGATATGCGAAGCTTTTTTGGACTTTTGAAGCTCAAGAAACAGGGTAAGTATAGCGACAAGATACGCCTGCCAAGCTACAAGAAAGATAGAAAAAGCCAAGAGACGCTTTTTATGAGCGTCCCCATACAAGGCAGAAGCGCAAGAGTCAAAAAGGGCTACGTGGTAGTTTCTATCAAGCCTGCTCTTGCCAAAGAGTTTGGCTTGTCCATCAAAGAACTTCGCTTCAAGCTTCCAAAGCA